>NZ_CAWUDJ010000012.1:0-144151 GCF_963920875.1 Anabaena sp. CCY 9910
CAGGTTTTATAATTACGAAAAAGCGCTCTCGTTATTTATTAGAGAGCGCTTTTTTAGTATCTCTAATCCAATAGAGACAAAAGATTTAAATCTTTCCCCACATTAAAATCCGCTTGTAGGGGAAAAAAAATGGACGCTCATCGGGCAAGACTTGAAATAATTTTTGTTGATACCTTTGCACAAACTGCTCATAGGTTTGACTATCTAATTGCGATTCATAAGCTGTGAGTAATGTGCCACGATACCATTCCACAACGGCTTCTCGTGAAGGCAATACATGGCCGTAAATTTGTAACTTCACTTGTTGCTGGACAAAGCCTAATTTATAAAGTAGTTTGGCGTATGCTGATGGAGTCAGTACTTCCAAGCGTCGCGTATATCCCCCTAATTCTTGACTAAACTCTTTGGCTGTCTCCACTGCTAACTGATGCACTGGTTCATCGTCCATCGTGGGAATTTGTACAGCTAACTGTCCACTGGGTTGCAGCTTGTCTCGCAACTTCTCAAATAAAGCCTCATGTCCTGTCAACCACTGTAAAGCAGCATTAGAAAACACAACATCGAACTTTCCTTCACCTGGGCTGTCTTCAATACGTCCTTGCTCAAATCGCAACCTATTACCTGCAAACTGACTAGCCACAGACAGCATTTTCTCAGAAGCATCAATGCCCAATGTCTCTTTAGCTGCTAATGTGTCATGGAGATACTGGGTTAACTTTCCTGTTCCACATCCTAAATCTAAAATTCGTAGGTTCTCTTGGGGTTGTACCAAATCTACTAAGTCATAAAACGGACGACTTCGTTCTGCTTGAAATCGTTCATATTGTTCTGGATTCCATTTGTCTGGCATTTTGATACCCTAGATTGCATTTCTTGATTTTGAATTTTTTATGACTAATTATTTCCGTTCTAATGTTGAGGCTATGGCTAGCTACGTTCCTGGTGAACAGCCACCACGGGGAACACAGGTGATTAAACTCAACAGTAATGAGAACCCCTATCCACCTTCGCCTGCGGCGTTAGCAGCACTACAAGATATTGATGGTGAATGGTTGCGGCGATATCCAGAACCCCTTGGGGGAGAATTTAGAGAAGCTGCGAGTAAAGTTTTAGGTGTTCCTAGTGATTGGCTCATTGTTGGTAATGGCAGTGATGAAATATTGAGTATAGTCATTCGTGCCTGTACTGAACCGGGACGGAAGGTGGTCTATCCTATGCCTACTTATGTGCTTTATCGCACATTAACTCAGATGCAGGCGGCGGACATTTTAGAGATTCCCTATCAGGAAAACAATGTTTTACCAGTGGCAGAATTGATTGCTGCTGATGGTGCGGTGACATTTATTGCTTCTCCTAATAGTCCATCTGGTCATATTGTTCCAAATGATGACTTACGAAAGTTAGCTAGTGAGTTATCTGGAGTTTTAGTCATAGATGAGGCTTATGTAGACTTTGCTGAGGAAAGTGCCTTGGATTTAGTTCAGGAGTACGAAAATGTGATTTTGATTCGGACACTTTCTAAGGGGTATTCCTTAGCTGGATTGCGTTTGGGGTTTGGTGTAGGGAATCCCAAATTATTGGATGGATTGTTTAAAGTCAAAGATAGCTATAACATTGATGCGATCGCCTGCAAAGTTGCCGCAGTGGCCATTACTGACCAAGCTTATAAAAATTCTTGCGTGGCTAAGGTCAAAGCATCTAGAACTCAGTTAACAAAAGACTTAAAACAATTAGGTTTCCATGTGTGGGATTCCCACGGCAATTTTTTACTGACTAAGCCCCCTGAAGGAAACGCCGAATACCTCTATCAAAAACTCAAAGAACAGAAAATATTAATCCGCTACTTCCAGCAACCAGGACTAGAAGATAAACTACGCATCACTGTAGGTACTGATGAGCAAAATCACATCTTAGTAAGAGCGTTGAGGAATTTGTTGCGATAATTCTACTGATTAAGCTGATGCCAGACAAAACAAAAGTACGAAAACTGGCTGCTTGATACTCAAATCTTTGCGGTAGGCTCCCGCACTAGCTAAAGCTACAACCCAAATGACAGTATTATTTGTGGCATTAGCTAATCGCTTTTGCATCCGATTCTTTTGCTTTTCTAATGGTGAAGTTCATTTTTAAGAGCTATGAACTAATAATTTTTTAATTTCCTCTGGAGAATGGGCAATTAAATCAGCACCGTGAGTTTTTAATTCCTCCTCAGTTCCATAGCCATAAGTCACACCAATTGCCGTCAAATTGTGCAGCTTGGCTCCGATGATATCGTGTTGGCGATCGCCTACCATGACCACAGTAGAAGGTGTAAGATTTTCTGTGATTAAAATATGCTGAATCAACTCACCTTTCACAGTTCTTGTTCCATCAAGTTCGCTACCATAAACAGCATCGAAAAGCAACGATAAATCAAAATATTCAATAATTTGCTTTGCATAAATGTGAGGTTTAGAAGTTGCGACAAAAGTTTGATAACCAGCAAATCTGATCTTTTGGAGAATATCTATAATTTGGGGATAAAGGGAATTTTCAAATAATCCAATCGTCGAAAAACGACGACGATAAAGGGCGATCGCCTGATCAATCAAGCCGTTATCTGAAGTTTCCAGTAGCCGAGAAAAACTCTCTTTAATGGGAGGGCCGATACACCATAGCAACTCATCAGCATCAGGTGGTTTGTAACCTAATTCCGATAACGCATACTGAATACAGCGAGTAATACCCAATTTGGGGTCTGTCAAAGTCCCATCTAAATCAAACAAAATGGCGGAATAAGGCATTTTTTCGGGAGGGTGTAGGGGTGTGAGGGTGTGGAGATGTGAGGTGTAGGGTGTAAAGGGTGTTACTTTTGAGATATGGAAATTGCTGATTCAGCAACTATCTTGATGGGCTACGCTGATGAAAAAAGCCTTCTGCACTGAGCAATGCAATTCCTAAAGTCACAACAGCAATTCCCAAACTTTGAATCAGGTTTAAATTTTCGCTAATCGTTATCCAGGCGACTAAGGCTGTCAAAGCTGGACTACTAGAGCCGACGATAGACGCTTTAGTTGCGCCAATCATGCGAATCCCTAAGTTATTTAATGTGTGTCCAATAAAACTAATCACACCAGAAAAAATACTGCCAATCCACAGGGGTGTCCAATCAAGTTGAGAACTGGAAGGGGAGAAAATTAGTAAGTTCACACCAGAAAGCAACAGAGTAGAGGTAAAACTGATCCAAGTGAAAGGAACAGGATGGAATTTTTCCAGACATATTTGGGCGATGACGTTATAAAAAGCATAAATCACGCCAGCGCTGAGACTAGCGAAAATGCCGATCACCACTGTATTACTGCTATAACTGGTAGAAGATTGGGGTATTGTCAGCACGCCGCCTATGAGGATCATACTCATGACTAGCCATCGGAAGGGTGTGGGGCGATCGCCAAAAAACTTCCAAGCCAGCAGTGCTGTAAATACTGGATAGGTAAAGAACAAAGTCAGGGCGATACCTGTGGGAATTAAGCCAATAGCAACGTAAAGTGCAGCAATATACACAAACATCAGTATTCCACAGCCCACAGCTTGGATGAGAACATCAAAACGTTCCCGCCTGAATAAGTCTTGAATTTCTTTCCCCGCCGATGGATATAACTTCAATGCTAGAGTTGCCATGAGTGGAACTACCAGCAACATTCGCATAAACATCAGCAAAAAAGAATTTGGCAAATCCGGTTTTACATATCCACCTAAGACAAATACACCAAGCACGAGATGTTCGGAAAACAAAACTCGCACGGTGACATTATGAATCGTCAAAAAAAAGGAGGACAGAAGAACCGTCAGCATTATTTTTAAGAGTCTGGCTTTTTTGCTTGCAAGGATGGTAGCAGAGAAAATTCATCATACCATTGTGCAAGTTTGGGATAATTGGAAGCTCCCAAATCAAAGATATGTCCGGTTCTTTATACCCTTACTGCTTTGAGTCGTGAGGAAAGGGCAGAAAACATACATAGCTGCCTCCTGCCCTCTGCCTTTCCTAGTAAAACTACTTACTAGCAACTGCTAATTCAGGAGACGCAACTTGGGTAAACTGGTTAACCGGACGTGGTAAACCCAAATTCTCGCGCAGAGTCCGTCCTTCATACTCGGTGCGGAACAAGCCCCGGCGTTGTAATTCAGGGACTACCAAATCGACAAACTCATCCAAACCACCAGGAAGCCAAGGCGGCATAATATTAAATCCGTCGGCTGCATCGTTGACAAACCAGTCTTCTAACTGGTCAGCAATTTGCTCTGGTGTACCTAAGATGGTGCGGTGTCCCCTTGCGCCAGCAATCCATAAATATAGTTGACGGATGGTTAAATTTTCTCTGCGCGCCAAGTCAGTAATTAACTGCAAGCGGCTCTTACCAGCGTTGGTATCTGGTAAATCTGGCAATGGCCCATCTAAAGGATATTGAGACAAGTCATGTCCACCAACCAAGCCAGAGAGCAATCCTAAGCCGACGGAAGGATGAATCAAATCTTGCAGAATTTGGTATTTCTCCTGCGCTTCTTCCTCAGTTCTACCAATCACCGGAAAGACTCCAGGCATAATTTTCAGGTGGTCTGGTGAGCGTCCGTATTTTGCCAGTTTCCCCTTGACATGAGAATAAAATGCCTGGGCTTCTGCCAAAGTTTGCTGGGCGGTGAAAATTGCCTCGGCTGTTTGCGCTGCTAATTCTTTTCCAGGTTCCGATGAGCCAGCTTGCACAATCACCGGATAGCCTTGGATGGGACGAGCTACATTTAAAGGGCCACGAACTGAGAAATGTTTGCCTTTGTGGTTAGGAATGTGTAGTTTGTCATGCTCAAAATAAATCCCCGATTCTTTATCGAGGATAAAAGCGTCATCTTCCCAACTATCCCAAAGCTTGCTGGTTACTTGTAAAAACTCTCTGGCTCGTTCGTAGCGAATGGCGTGTTCTAGATGTTCTTCTTTGCTGAAATTTTGGGCTGCGGCTTCAGCAGAGGAAGTAACAACATTCCACCCCGCACGACCACCACTTAAATAATCTAATGAAGCGAACTTACGGGCGATGTGAAAGGGTTCTTCGTAGGTGGTGGATGCGGTGGCTACTAAGCCAATATTTTCTGTAACTACAGATAGGGCTGATAACAAAGTTAAGGGTTCAAAGTGGACACTAAATTGTCCCGAACGACTAAAGGCTTCTTTCCCCTGTCCACGATCCCAGACGGCTAGACCATCGGCGAGGAATACCATATCAAATTTGCCTCGTTCAGCAGTCTGCGCCAGTCGTTTGTAATGCTGGAAATTTAACCCCCCATCTGCCTGGGATTCGGGGTGTCGCCAAGCTGCTACGTGATGACCGGAACCTGGTAAGAATGCACCGAGTTTAATTTGTTTTTTATTAGTCATATTTGATGAGGAGATGAAGGGTATGAGGAGATAAGGGAGAAAATTAGAGAAAAATTTCTACTTTTCTCCCTGCATTCACTCCTTCCTAAGTACAAGGTTGCCTAAAAGGGTAGGGTTTTTAAACGCAGAGGTACGCTAAGGAAAGCACAGAGGTACGCAGGATTTCGTTACGAACTTGCGAAATTCTGTACTAGGAAACTAAAGCTGGTTCGCGGCGGTTGTATGCAGATGAATCACCTTTGATAGCTTCGCTCTGCTTACCATCGATACCAACAGGGATATCACCGACAATGGTCACACGTTGGACATGACGTGGTTGATTGCCGTAATCTGCGATCGCATAATGTTGAGTAGCGCGGTTGTCCCAGAAGGCTACATCACCCTCTTGCCAACGCCACCGCACGGTGTTTTCTGGACGGGTGACGTAAGCTTGCAGCAATTTCACGATTTCGTCGGATTCATTTTGTGATAAACCACGAATGCGGCGCACGAAACCACCAATAAATAACCCACGTTCCCCTGATTCAGGATGGACGCGGACAACTGGGTGTAAAGTTTCATACACTGTTGAGGTGAAGACAGCCCGATAAGCTCTGACTTCTTCTGGCAGATCAACTGTTGCGGCGGCATAGTCGTAGGCGTTGCTGTGTACTGCCCAGAGTTGATCAGCAAGATTACGTAGATGAGTTGGTAAATCTTCGTATGCAGTCACAGAGTTTGCCCAAATGGTATCACCACCAGATGGGGGAATCACTAGCGCCCGCAATACAGAACCAAGCGGTGGACTGTCTACGAAGGTAACATCCGTATGCCAGTTATTCGCCCGCGCCACAGTTTTGCCGTAGTTCAAATCCAGCACTTCTGGATTATCTGGTAGCGAAGGGACGGTAGGATGTGCTGTAGTCACTTCCCCAAACCGACGCGCAAAGGCTACTTGTTGATTAGCATCGATGTTTTGACCACGGAAGAAAATGACTTTGTGTTTAACTAAAGCTTTGCGGATATCGCTGATAATTTCGTCGCTGAGGTTAGCACTCAAGTCAACACCAATAATCTTTGCACCAATACGTCCAGCAATTGGTTTGATATCAAAGTATTGTGAACCCATATGTTATGTTCTCCAAAAAGTTTTTACTAGTAATTGGTCATTGGTCGATAGTCAATAGTCCATAGTCCATAGTCCATATTTATTCTTCTTTGCTCCCTCTGCTCCCTCTGCTCCCTCTGCTTCCTCTGCTCCCCTGCTCCCTCTGCTCCCTCTGCTCCCTCTGCTTCCTCTGCTCCCCTGCTCCCTCTGCTCCCTCTGCTCCCTCTGCTCCCCCTGCTTTACTTCACACCCCTGGGGTAGAACCGCCATCAACGATAATCTCGGTTCCGGTAATGGATGCGGCGAGATCAGACACTAAAAATAGCGCCAATGCTGCAATTTCATCTGGTTGGGCGATTCTTTTTAAAGGAATACTTTGGAGACTTTCTGCTTTTGCTTGCTCTACAGTAATCCCCCGTGCTTGGGCATTTTGTCTGGCTAAAGTCTCAGCACGCTCGGTAGCTGTAGCACCGGGTGAGATGGCATTAATACGAATGTTGTATTCGGCTAATTCTTTAGAAATGCCTTTTGTGAAATTAAGCAAAGCTGCATTTGATGTCCCACCAGCGAGGAAGTTAGGACGAGGGGTGCGTCCTGCACCGCCGATTATATTCACAATCCGGCCATCACCCCGGCTTCTGAGATGGGGTACAACGGCTCTGACAAAGCGAATGTAACCCAATAATTTTAAATTCCAAGCATCCAAAAATAAATCATCAGTGGAGTCAAGGAATGATCCAGCACGGGCTGAACCAGCGTTATTAATCAAGATATCAATCTGCCCAAACTGTGCCAGTGTGCTTGATACGACTCGATCAACACTTTCGGCTTGAGTCAAGTCAGCACTAATAGAAATGACTTTTGCGCCAGGAGTGGGTAAGGATTGGATTGCACTAACGGCATTTTCTAACCGTTCTTGGCTACGAGAGGCGATCGCTACATTTACACCCTCACTATAAAGTGCTTTGGCAACGGCTAACCCAATCCCCGCACTTCCGCCTGTAACGATCGCTGTTTTACCTGTTAGGTTTAGTTCTAAACTCATGGAAATTGCACTCCGAAAAATAAGGGATTGGGAACTGGGTTCTACAGTTATTAGTGTTTTGAGTTGTTCACTGTTCACAGACATCAACACGATCTTCATCTCCGGCTTTAGTACCCTCTAAATATCCATAGTCAAAGGGATAAATCGAGATTGGATAATGTGGGTGAATGGTACCTTGTGGGCGATCAATGATGAGATTACTGGTAGTTAATAGCTGATCTAGCTTTTGCCAAAAGCCATCACTCTCTTTTATCTCCAGCACTTAGGATTACGGTAATTTCCTCAATAGCATTGCCATAAACTACGGTAAGTCGATAGGTTTATAGTATTAAGTGATAAAAAACCTACCATAGACGACCATTAAGAAGCAAGCACTCTCATCAAAGATTTGTGTCATTTTTGCCGTCAGTCAGACAATACAAATGTATTATCATTCCTCTACCATATAGCCGTAGTCACACAGGCTGGGTGTTGATTACATCTCTAAACTGCACAATCCTCATGAGGTTTGTTGACTGTTGACTGTCAACAAAAAAACTATGCTAATTAGTATAATTTTTGCTATATCTGACTTCAGTTCGTTGGCGTAGCATCTTATAGAGAAGACAATTTTATAAATTATCAAGCAATCCAAATAAGCAAAGTTATTGTATAAATTTAGAATAATAAACTGTTCTAGAATTAACTAAATGAACTACCAGCAATTATTTAGAGATCGCCTGGCTGTGTTGGCGACAATGCACCAAAAAGAAAAGGTAATTGCACCATTATTAGAACAAGAGTTAGGTATGAAGGTGATAGTACCACCGGGTTTTAATACAGATATTTTTGGCACATTTACCAGAGAAGTTAAACGCCCAGGAACACAAATTGCCGCAGCGAGATTAAAAGCAGAGAAAGTCTTAGAATTGACTGGAGAAAATTTAGCGATCGCTAGCGAAGGTAGTTTTGCCCCCCATCCATTAGTACCCTACATTTACTCTAATAGAGAAATAATTATTTTGTTAGATAAAATCAATGATATAGAAATTATTGGTGAAGAATTTTCTACATATACAAACTTTAACCATCAAGCTGTAGAGAGTTTAGATGAGGCATATACTTTCGCTCAGAAAGTTGGTTTTCCAGAACATGGTTTAGTTGTTTGGTTTGAAAACTCAGAAAATAAATGTCATGAGATCATTAAAGGTATTACGCAAGAAACAGCGTTGATTGAAGCAATCAATTTTGGTCTAAAAAATTCACTCAATAGGAAAATAAATCTTGAGACGGATATGCGGGCAATTTACAATCCTACTCGCATGAAAAACATTGAAAAAGCTACTCATAATTTGCTCCAAAAAATAAGCAGTTGCTGTCCACAATGTCATACCCCTGGGTTTGAAATTACTGAAAGAATCAAGGGATTACCTTGTGAACTTTGTCATACGCCAACAACCCTAACACTAAGAGCAATTTATCAGTGTAAAAAATGCGGTTTTAGACAAGATAAACTATTTCCTAATGGCATAGAGTTTGCAGATCCATCTCAATGTGTTTACTGTAATCCATAATAAGCTGGGCTATGCTAAATCCAAGGTAACTGGTAATTCAAAGTTTAACGAGAATAGTTTAAATTTTGTGTAATAAATCCCCCCTTGCCAGGTAAAACATGGGGGGAGTATGGAGCTAAAGCCCGGTTGGGCAATCGGGCTATTAGTTATTTAGTATTTATTTGCTTTAATTTAATTCCTCCTAAAGATAGATAATTCTAATTTGTGTATTTCTGCACGAGATTTTAATCATAAAAAATCTCCCCTTGCATTGTAGCAATGGGAAGATTTAGATTTTAATTTCGTCAGGTGATCGGAATATTTACTTATTTAGTATTTATAGCCTTATTTCCAATTCCACCAATAGATAGATAAATAATACTTTGAGTGCATCAAAAATGTATATCTCAATACAAGCAGGGAAATAGGATTTTTATCAATTTCAGCTATGACTGTTGACAGTCAACAGTCCTTATTAGTAGTTATGAAATTTAGATGTGCATTAGCTTCCTATAGATATTCAGCAGTTTTTCAAAAAACATGATCATGAGCAAATCATAGTAAAAAATAGTTTACTTATCCGGAATAACTCGCTGATAAGCTCAATGGCAATTGAACTATAAAAGTAGTTAAGCTATGACCACTCGTAACTTCAACTGTACCTTGAATACACTGTACTAGTTTTTTCACGAGTGATAATCCCAAACCTGTACCGCTAGTTCGTTGATAATCATTTTGAGGAATTTGGTAAGATTGGTCAAACACGGATAATTTTTCTATTGTTTTATTGTATGTAAATCGGTAGAAAGGCTCAAAAATACGAGATTGTTCTGTTGAAGGAATTTCTACTCCAGAGTTGTTAATTATAATTTGAAAATAAGGAGATGAAGAAGCTCTGTATAAACCAGATTGAGCATCTTCTGGTATTAAGCTTTTTTGGTTCTGTTCAAAATGTACAGTTACGGTAATGCGCTCACCGGGAGGAGTATATTTACAAGCATTAATGAGGAGTTCTGAGATGATTTGACTAAGGATACTTTTGTCAGAAACTAAAGCTGGTAAATCATCAGAAATATTAACTTGTAAAATCTGTTTTTGCGCTTGGGTAATTTCCTGAAAACTGTTAATAATCTCGGATAGCAAAGATTGGAGATGGATATAAGTGATATCTAAAGGATAGCCTTCTGTATCAATTATTCGCATATTAATTAAATCATCTACCAAAGTTAACTCCCGTTCGCACTCATAACGTAAAATACCCAGGTAACGAGACACGGATGCAGAAGTAGAAGCGGTGGCTGATTTCAAAAGACCCTGCTGATTCATGACATTCTCTAGCATAGAAATGGCCATTTTGATATTTGATAATGGTGTTCTCATTTCATTAGAGGTAGATGCTAAAAAATCTTCTTTCAACTGGTTAAAGCGCTGTATTTCTGCCATTTGAATTTCCAGTTGTCGATTACGTTCAGCAGAGAGATTGCGTTCTTCTGTAAGTCGGCGTTGAGTGTCATCCCGAAAAACCATGACTGCGCCAGTAATGTCACCGTTGTTGTTGCGTAGGGGTGTAGCACTATCAGCAACTGGGATCATTGTGCCATCTTTAGTAATTAACATAATGCGATGACCGACTGTCGGCGAAACGCCATCGCCTAAATAAACCGTTGTTTGTTTTTGAATAGCCGAGATGATAGGATTTTGAATAGAATTGAGAGTTTGTTCATCAATTAACTGGACGACTTCGGTTAAATTTCTGTCTTGTGCATCATCAAATTGCCAACCGGTAAGTGCTTCTGCAACTGGATTCATATACTTGATGTGCAACTGAGAATCAACCACCAGTACACCATCTCCCATAAATCGCAGCACGGAACTCAAAAATTGCTCACGTTCATAGCGGTTGAGAGCTGTTTGAATAGCGACGTAGAGTTCTTTTTCTCTGATGGGTTTGAGGATGTAGCCAAAAGGGGATGTGAGCGTTGCTCGTTCGACAGTGCTTTTATCAGAATGTCCTGTCACATATATGATGGGAATTTGTAGATTCTGCCAGATTTTTGCGGCTGCATGGATACCATCTTCTTCACCTCGTAGCCTGATATCCATCAAAATTAAGTTTGGCTGTAGTTCTGTCGCTTTATCTATGGCTAACTCTGCGGAATCTGCAATATCTACAACTGTATATCCTAAAGACTCTAAACTTTCTTGTAAGTTAATCGCCAAGATATATTCATCTTCCACAATCAGCACTCTGACCGCTTGGATTTTATTGGTCTGTGAACAGATGCTAATCATGCTTATACCCTACCTGTCTTAAAAGAAATTTTAAATTCAGTTCCTGACTGACTCTGAATTTCTAATTTGCCTCTTAACTGCTTGACTAAACCTTGAACAAGAGTTATACCAAGTGTTTTGGTCTTTTTGCTATCGAATTCCACAGGTAAGCCAATACCATTATCTCGAACAATAAGTGTCAATGTGCGATCGCTTTGTTGGTATAAACGAACTTGAACTTCACCTTCCCGATGATCAGGAAAAGCGTATTTCAAGGCATTAGATACCAGTTCATTGATAATTAAACCGCAGGGAATGGCGGTTTCCAGGTCTAAGCTAGTCTCTTCAACTTGAATACTCAGTTGAATACAGCTGGATTTAACATTATAAGAGTCAAATAGGTGCGTTGTTAAATCCGGGATGTATTGGGCAAAATCTATATTCGCTAAATCATTAGAACGGTAAAGTTTTTCATGTGCCAAAGCAATTGAAGCGATGCGGTTTTGACTATCTCGCAGGATAGCGTTAGCTTGGGGGTCTTGAGTACGTCTACATTGCATCTGTAACAAACTGCTAACGATTCCTAAATTGTTTTTCACCCGATGGTGAATTTCTTGCAGTAAGACTTCTTTTTCCTTGAGAGATGCCTTAATTTTCTCCTCTGCTTGCTTCTGCTCGGTGATATCTTGTTGGACAGCGACAAAAACGGTACCATATTCAGGATGTTCAAAAACAGATGCTGTCGCTCGACACCAGAAAGGGGTACCATCTTTTTTAACATTTTGGACGTCATAGATAGTTTCACCGTGTAGCATAGCAGCAGCAGCGATCGCCTCATAAATTTCTGTCGCGCTGGTATGCTCATCTTCATAATTAATAATGGAGATATGCTGACCAATTAATTCACTAACTTCATAACCAAATATTTGGGCAAATTTGGGGTTAGTATAGACAATCATGCCATCACTAGCGCGGACTAAGCATAATCCCTCTGCTATATTACGAGTGACGACAGCTTGTAACTCTAGCATTTGTTGGGCGCGCTTTTGTTCGGTAATATTGATACTACTGCCGATAATGCGATAAATATTTAAGTTTTCATCTCTTAAAGGAGTCAGGTTAGTAATCCACCAAGTATCCTGATTTTTGAGATAGAAGTTTTCTTCATAAGTAATAGTTTCTCCCGCCTCTACACAATCCTGATAATGCTGCCGCACAGATGCCGCTAAAATGGGCGACAGTACCTGCTCTGGGGTTTTGCCTTGCAATTCATGAGAGCGAAAGCCTGTTAGTTGCTCATGAGCCGGATTTAAACCCATAAAACGAAAATCATCATCTACAACATCCACAACAAAAATACAATTGCCAACGCCATCATAGATACTGCTTAAAAAATGCTCTTTCTCTCGCAGTGTTTGTTCTGTTTGTTTGCGGTCATTAATATCTATGATCACACCCAACATTCTTACAGGGTTGCCTGTTTCATCATAAATTCCGTGTCCTTTCCCCGCCAGCCAACGCACACTGCCATCAGGACGAATCACCCGATATTCTGCTTCAAAATTGCTATGCTGTTCTAGAGCATTAGCCACACTCTGCTCAACGCGGTTAATGTCATCTGGGTGAACAACTTCACGCCACGCTTGATAACTTGCTGTTGATGTTTCTGGATTTAACCCTAACAAACGATAGTGGTTATAGTTCCAGATGACTTCATTAGTGTGAAGATTCCAGTCCCAATTACCAATGTGGGTATATTCTAGGGTCAGTCGTAATTGTTCTTCACTTTTAGTTAAAGCTTCTTGGGCTTGTTTGCGGTTGGTGATGTCTTGAGCCGTTCCGTACAGACCAATTACTTGTCCTTGTGGATTAAACTGTGCGTGTCCAAGGCCTTCAACGTAAATCATAGAGCCATCGGCCTTGAATGCACGCAGAATCAATTTGTAAGATGCCCCTGTGGATATTGCCCGTTCCACCGCTTGGTGTAGTTTCTGTTGATCCTCCGGGTGGTAAAGTTGGAGATTTTCCTCATAGCTTGGTGCTGCCAATGCTGGATCTCGCTGAAATAGCTCAAATAATCCCTGTGACCAAGTTATTTTCCGGGTAGCTAAATCATAATCCCAGTTACCAAGACGAGCAACTCGCTGGGATTCTGCTAGCAAGGCTTCACTTTGGCGTAGTGTTTCTTCCGTGTGTTTAATGTCGGTTACATCAACAATCAGTCCGTCCCAAGCTACACGACCATCTGGTAATCGACGGGGTGTGGAACGTAATTGAACCCATTTCCACATACCACTGGGAGTGCAGACTCGTAGTTGGATGTCAAATACTGAGAGATGACGATATGACTCCTCAACAGCTTGCACAAAGCCGGGAATATCTTCTGCACATAACTGACGATAAAGCAGAGTCGCATCTGCGAGGACATCTTCTGCTCTCACTTCCATTAATCTTTCAATTCCAGCACTAAAGTAGGAGAAGCGATCGCTCCCATCCAATTCGCGGACAATTTGATACACTGCCCCATTAGGTAAATTATCGCCAATACTACGCAACATCGTTTCTCGCTCATAGAAGGCGATTTCTGCCAGTTTACGTTGACTAATATCTGTAACACGGACTAAATTTATTGCCTGACCAGCAACGCAAATCTGTTTAATGGCTAGATTTCCCCAAAAGGAATCACCTTGCTTGGTTATGTATTCAATTTCTTGACCCCAAAATCCTCTGTGATTAATTTCTGCAACAATGCTAGTTAACTCATCATGGGTAAACTGTCGTTTTTGCAAAGTTTGACCTTCAATACCAATGAGTTCTGCTTTACTAGAGGCGGCAAATAGTTCCACAGCCCTTTGATTGCAATCAGTCGTTAACAGTGTTGTAGTGTCTACAAGAAAGAGAGCATCGGCAGATTCATTATAAATACCTGCTAGTAAGTCCCGACTATGGACAATTTCTAATTCCGCCAGTTTGCTATCAGTAATATCTTGAGTTGTACCCAGAACTTTAGTAGGGCGATTATTTTCATCCCTAGCAAATACTACTTCCCGCGACCTTAACCACCTCCAAGACCCATCTTGATGTTTCATGCGACACTCAGTCGTTAGCACTTCGCCATCGTCGGCATTTTGCCAGTATTCCAGGTTACGCTCCAGTAGGGGTAAGTCATCGGGATGCAAAACATCCAAGAAAAATTGAGCGCCTCGTTGCTGAATTTCTTCTGGTGCATAACCCAATATCTCCACAGATTGGTGATTGAGATAAACATTACTTCCGACTATTGGGTCAAAAATGTATAAAAGCTGGGGAGAATGACTAATAACTTGCTCAATAAAATGTTTACTCTCCCGTAATTCTGCCTCAATTCTTTGCAGTTCATGCTGTGCGACTTTTTGTTCTGTAATATCTTTGGCAAGGACGAATTTTGCTGGCTTCCCCAACCAAGTGATGAGATGGGAGTTAATTTCCACATCTATTAAGGTTCCGTTTCTTGTACAGTGTTTTGCTTCACCTACGTAAATAACGGCAGAGAAAACGTCAATATCATTCAGGGAGCGAAAAAAAGCAGGAACTTCTTCACGGGGGCGAATATCTAGAACTGTCATTGACAGAAATTCTGCTTGAGAATAGCCATATTTGTAAATTGCTGCCTGATTGACAGCCAAAAAACTTAGAGTTTCTGGATCAAAAATCCACATGGGATTGGGATTGTTCTCAAACAGCAATCGATATTGAGTTTCTGAACGTATCAAATCTAATTCAATACTTTTACGTGCAGTAATATCACCCAAGGAACCAACCAATCTTATGGGGTTGCCTTGTTCATCCCAAACCCCTTTAGCCCGTGAACGAAACCATTTGTAGCTACCATTTTTGCACCGGAGACGATACTCAGTGTAATATGATGGAACTTCCCGACGCAGATAAGCTGCTTGAGCAGCCATCACTCGCTCATAATCATCAGGATGAATGCGGATACTCCATTCATCATCAAAGCTACTCATTTCATGACGTTCATAGCCTAGCATCTCAAACCAACGGTCTGAACGATAGGTATGATTAGTCAGTATATCCCAGTCCCAAATGGCTTCATGAGTACCGGCGATCGCTAATTGCCATCGTTCTTCACTTTTGCGTAAGGCTGCTTCTGCTTGTTTGCGTTCACTAATATCAATATTAGTGGCTGTGACGACCCAACAGTCTGCTTTTGGGTCGTATCGAGAACTATGGGTAGCAGCAATCCAACGCAAAGAACCATCTTTGTGCTTGAATCGGTATTCAAAATCGAATGTTTTGGCTGCAAATATATGTGCAAACCCAGGCATAATTACTGTTTCTGCATCGTCAGGGTGTACTTGTGACAACCACAAGTGCTTATTGCTGAAAAATTCCTGCGATGGATAACCAAAGACTGTTTCACAACCTACAGAATGATAGTCATATTCCCAGTCAAAATTGGCAAATACTCGAAAACTCACGATACAAGTACTGATTGCGCTATTGAGAATATCATTGAATCTTGCTTTTGAGGTTTGATACTGAGCATCCCTTTGTAACAGCAACTGAGACATTTGCTCTCGTCGCACTACTTCTTGTTCTAGTTGCGCTGTTTTGACTTCTTCTAGTGTGACCACACATAGCACCTGTCCCTGATCATCAAGCACAGGCAAATGGCGAATTTGATGCTGATGGAAGCGTTGTAATATATTTGGTAAATTCTCAAGCTCTGCTTCATGCACCGTGATGACAGGTTGGCTCATGAGTTCTCCAACTGTCAAGTCTGCAAACATCATTTGATTGGCAATTCCTCTCAAGACATCTGTTTGCGTCAAAATCCCGCTTAATTCATGCTTGGCAATAACTAGCACACAACTAGTTTGGGCTTGATACATTTGCGCGATCGCTTCAGCCACTGGTATATTCGATGCCATCATGACCAGTGGTTTTTGCAGATTATGATCAAACAAATGTAACCGGGGAATATTCATCAAGACTATTACTGGAATCAGTTCCTGTAGTTAATAATTTTCCTGCTGAGTTAGTCAAAATATAAGAGACTTTTTCATTTATTTACAGAGGTTTGAAACAAAGTTTATTGCGCTGCGCGTGTCAGTTGTTATTTGTCAGTTGTTGAAAGGATCTGGTTTAATACCCCATCCCAAGAGTGGGTGGTTTTTAGGCGTTTTTACCACTGACCACTAACAAAAACTCTATTCCCTGATAGGTGGGGCAAAGTTGACTTGATACAGCACCAAAATTACTCAGTCTCCAACCAAGAAAAATCCCCCTGTGTGGAACAAACAGAGGGAGATGGTATGGTGTGAGGAGCAAACTGAATGTTTGCTTAATATTCAGGGTATCAAGGGATTGTGACGTAGTTATCACAATGTGATGAACATGATGTAACACTACGGCATGGCAAAAACTTAGCCTTCAGGTAATATCTATTGATAATGAAAATCATCTACAACATTGAAGAAGGCAGTTCCGATGAAAGAGGTTTCACAGCCAAACAGGAAAGATGTCTTTTTCCTACACCCTCATACCCTTACACCCCTACACCCCTTTCAAGTCAGAAGGAGACTGCCCTCGGCCTTAGCTCTGAGATAAACGCTGCAATTCTTCACCTGCTAATAATTGATGCGCCTTGGCTAAAAACTGGGGAATTTTATCAGCGTGGGGACTGTATCTGAGGCATGGCTGTAAGTCTATTTCGTTGAGTTTATCGGCTTTGTTACCAGGGAACCAGTGACTAGCATTGCCCAATAAGTTGTACCGCATTTTGGCATAGTCTACTAAATCGTAGGTAGTAGCTAGATTTAACAGCCATAAAATCACCCGGATATTTACTTGTCCGGGTGTTTGTTCCCATTGAGGTAAATTGGTTTCCCAGGTTTTTACCCAATTTTCTCCCAAAGAGGCGATCGCTGCATCTTCCAACCTCGCTAAAATTGGCGGTAAAATCTCTGATGCCCGGTTTATTAAGTCCAATGTCTGCAAGTGTTCATCAAAATCTTGGGGTTTAGCTGCGCCTAAACTCAAGGTATGCACTTGAGAATGACTCAAACAAAATAAATCATTAAATACCATCGGACTTAAAGGGGTGCATAAATCCACTAATTTTTTCGGCGGATTATAAAGCCGACCTCCCTTATCTGTGGGGCTAATAATAAATAACCCCATATCATGACGGGTAGCCGCTTCAATTGCTGGCCAATTCCATTGATTGATGTAATACCAGTGCAGGTTCACATAATCAAATTGGTTGGTATTAATTGCCTGGACAATTACATCCGTGGAACCGTGGGTGGAAAAGCCGACAAATCGGACTTTCCCCTCTGCCTGCAACTGTCGCACGACATCCAAGCAACCCCCAGGACGTACACTAAAGTCTAATAATTCAGCAGTATTAATTCCATGCAGCCCTAGTAAATCTACGTAGTCTAGCTGAAGATAACTCAATGATTGCTCAAAAGTTTTGCGGAACTCTTTCGCATCAGCAACAGGCGCAAGTTTGGTTTGGACAATTAACTTTTCGCGGGGTAATTTGGGTAGTATTTTACCCAACTGCATTTCCGAACTACCATAACCACGGGCAGTTTCAATGTGATTAATTCCCACCTCCACAGCTCGATGAATAGTCGCTTCCAGATTTGCTTGCTGATCCGCCGGAATATCCGAGTAACTAACATCTTGCCATTTATATTGGTATCTCATGCCGCCGCAAGAAAATACCGGCATCTGTAATTCTGTACGTCCAAATCTTCTGTATAGCATTCAGTTAAATAGCAGCCCTATAGCCGTGATAACAATTCAAAACTCAAAAAAGGGCGTTGCTGAATAAAAGTATGATTTTTTCACGTAGTAGACCCTTTGCGGCTACTCTACGAGTTCTCCGCACGGTGGCGCAGAGAGTAAGAGTTTGAGAAATGGAATTTTTAACTTCCATACCTCAATTTAGCAACGCCCAAAAAAGAATAGTAGGTTGGGTGTAGCGATAGCGTAACCCAACAAAGTTTTGAGAATGTTGGGTTCCTCCACCTAACCTACACCAGTCTAGGTTTTTAGGCTTAACCGAACTGTATTTCCTTATAGCTGTCAAAAAGAGGAAAAGGGGCAGGGGGCAGGGGGCAAGGGGGAAGACCGGGACAGAGCTTGGACTCCGCCCCGTATAAGCGTCCTATAAGGACGGGGCTTGTACCCCGAAGTTCTGAGCGCCGGAAGCCGGCGCTCAGACTTCTCTTCATGTTCCGCTCCGCTCCACGCATGGGGAAAGGGCTTGCTCCCCCTGCTCCCTGCTCCCTGCTCCCTGCCTCTTCCGGTCACTAACAAATAAAAATATAGGGGTATTAAAAAACACCCCTATACTCATGGATTAACCTGATCATTCTCTAAGCAGCATTTTGCAATTCAGCAGTACGTACTGATAACTGCTGTGTTTGATTACCCCGTTGCAATCTCACTTGTAGCGCTTGACCAAGACGGCTGTTTTCCACTACATTCTGTAACTGTTCCGCAGTGGTGATTGCTTGACCATCTACTTGCAGAATCACATCACCGCGTCGGATACCAGCATTAGCAGCCGGGGAGTTAGGTACTACTCGAATCACCAAAACACCGTTAACTTCGGGAATTGCAAAAGCCGAATTGGGGTCAACGTTATTTTGTTGAGCTAATTCGGGTGTTAAAGTTGCCATTTGTACACCTAAGTAGGGGTGAGCAACTTTACCGTCCCGTTCCAATTGAGTAGCGATCGCCTTAGCTTTATCAATAGGAATGGCAAATCCAATCCCCATCGCATCAGCACGAATGGCGGTGTTAATCCCAATCACTTCACCCTTGTCATTTAACAACGGGCCACCAGAGTTACCAGGGTTAATGGCTGCGTCAGTTTGGATAAAATCTAAACGCTTATCAGTAATCCCCACTTGGGCGCTAGAACGTTTGAGGGTGCTGACAATACCCAAAGTCACAGTATTATCAAAACCCAAAGGATTACCAACTGCGATCGCCCAGTCGCCCACCTGGACATTATTAGAAGAACCCAGAGGTGCAACTGGTAGACTATTACCCGCGTTGATTTTCACCACCGCTAAATCTGTGACTTCATCAATGCCTTGCACCTTACCATCAAAACTACGGCCATCTTTCAGGCGAACAGTCACGCGATCGGCCTTATCCACCACATGGGCATTAGTCAAGATTAAGCCACTTTTATCAATGATAAATCCCGAACCTAGACCACGCATTTGTTCTGGTGGCAACTGTCCCTGAAAGCCTTCACCAAAAAAGCGCCGAAAAAATGGGTCTTCCAAAAATGGATCTACCCGGCGTGTAATTGTACGCTCGGTATCAATCCTTACTACTGCTGAACCAACACGATTCACAGCAGCTGTCACAAAGCTACTATTACCGATAGCAGCCGTTGCTGGTGATTGTCTTTGAGCAACTAGTTCCGGCGCAGATCCAGTTGTACTAGGATTAGGTGCAGGCTCGGCTTGCGATGGCAAAACACGCAGACTGCTAACCGTTAACACAACTCCTATAAATATTGCTAATACATGGGTACCGAGTTGGCGTATAGACCTGGATAATTTGGAAAATCGCATATTCACAACCTAATCTAGAAGTCTAAATCTTGCCCAATTTAAAATTATTTTGACAAATTTGCCTACTAATCCCTACAACCTCACTTTCCTGCCTAAGTGTCAACTAGCTATAAGAATCGGATGTGATAATTTGAAAAAGTCTGAGTATCGGTAGGGTGGGCAATGCCACCCTATCATGACCTTGGTGGGCATTGCCCACCCTACTTATCAAAAATCAAGTACTGATTCTCTAACTTTAATTAAAGTTAATTGAATATTTAACCTCATAGCTATTGTAGAGATTCCCACTTCCGAGGTTCGGGTTTTACCAAAGGAATAGGGATGAGGAGGAAGCAGAGGGGCTAGAACAAGTGTTAGATTTTTGGGTGTTCAATTCTCCGAAGTGGTTGACCATCTCTAGGCTAGGATCTGAAGTATTACCAGCGCTATAATTCCCTATGAATCGATCCAACCAACTAGCTCAAGAATCCTTGCCTGTGCCTCAAAAAGTTGAAGAGTCTCACAATCATGATGCAGAACACGATCACAAACATCATACTCACGAGCAGGCAGAATCGGTTCATGCTCACGTTCATAGCGAAGAATCTCTGCGGCGAATTGTCAATCGGTTATCACGTATAGAAGGACACATTCGCGGTATCAAAACAATGGTGCAACAAAATAGCCCTTGTCCTGACGTTTTATTACAAATCGCGGCCGTGCGGGGTGCATTAGATAAGGTAGCGAGAATCGTTCTCGATGAACATTTAACAGAATGTATTGCCAGAGCTTCTAAAGAAGGCAATATAGCAGAAGAAATTGAGCAACTTAAAGCAGCTTTAGATAGATTTTTACCTTAGTTTTTATATGTATTCCCGACTTTTACAATAAGTCGAGAATCGATTTTTTTTAGTAAGTTAAATTATAGGAAATTTGGACTAATCCAGTATCAAAGCTTTTCACCTCTTGCAACTGAAGTTTTGTTTCTATGGTTGGGTCTTTGAGAATTAGGGGAATACCACTACCTAAAATTATTGGATGTATTGAGAGAATTGACTCATCGATAAAACCATGTTTTAGAAAAAAATGAATTAGTTGTGCGCCGCCAACTAACCAAATGTCTCGACCATTTGATATTCGTAGCGTTTTGATAAAATCTTCCCAATCGCTATTTATATACTTTGCACCATTATTTGTTTCCCCTGAGTATGTTTTAGAAAATACAAAGACTTCCTGATCTTGGTACGGATATTCTCCAAAGGTTAATATTTGCTGATATGTCTTATTACCCATGATTAGTGTGTCAATTTGGGCGATAAATTCTGTGTAACCGTAATCTTGATCAGTAAATAACCAATCGATATCGCCTGAGTCTCTGGCAATATATCCGTCAAGACTAGAAGCAATAAACAAAGTAATTTTTCGCATAGTCTAGGTGAAATTTTTCTACACTAGCTTAGTAAAACTATCAAATTTCTCTTTTTGCAGTATAAGTAATTTACTTAAAAATTAGCACAGTATATATGTCGATAGGGTGATGCGTTTAATTATAAGTCATTGACAAGATATGAAAGTTTAGGAACTGCTTTTTAATGAATGACCTAGCCTTACCAGAAAGCATACAAAGTATTTTAGATAAACACATTAAGCCAGATGCAGTCTTTTCGGCAATATTGCCAGTCGTGGGAGATGTATTAGGATGCGATCGCTGTTTTCTTTACCTGAGAAATCCCCAAACTCGCCTTGGTAAAGTAGCTTATTGCTGGCGGCGACATCAAGATATTCCCGATATGATAAACTCCGAATGGAATTTAGAGCCAGCATCATTACCTGAAGAAGATCCCTTATTTGCGGCTGCACTGAGAACTGAGGCTTCTGTTTATGTTGAAGATGTGGAAACTGCAAGCCCCAAAGTTGTAAATAAAGAATTTGAGCGCAAGAACTTTGGACATCGAGCCTTGATTCATGCTCACCTGTGCCAAGATGGTCAACTATGGGGAATTCTACAACCTTGTGTCTTTGGTGAAAAACGCATCTGGTCAGATTTTGATCATGCTGTCATGACTCAATTGGAAAGAGAGTTAACGCCTTTAGCCATTACTTACGTCACAGCAGAACAGAACTCGATGTGAATGTAGCTTGATGCTTATGGAAAATCAGGGAAGCGATCGCATAACTTTTTCAGTGGTAACATCTCAACAGAAAATAGACTGTAAATAAACCATCGATCGCTTTTCTTTTAACATATGACTATAGAGAATTACCAATTTAATTATTCCCTAACTAGCAATACTGATAAACCTGTGATTCTTTTACTCCACGGTTTCATGGGGAATGTTGAGGAATTTGACGCAGCTATCGACTTACTGGGTGATGATTTTTCTTATCTTAAACTTGACTTACCTGGACATGGTAAAACTCAAGTGTTTGGTGGAGACGAATATTACTCAATGGCAAATACAGCGCAAGGCTTAATTAATTTACTAGATAAATTAGAAATCAGTAAATGTTTTTTAGTCGGCTATTCAATGGGTGGAAGATTAGGTTTATATCTAGCCCTACATTTTCCCGAACGTTTTTATCAAGTAGTCTTAGAGTCAGCCTCCCCAGGTTTAGCCACAGAAGCAGAACGATTAGATAGAGTTAAACGCGATGCCCAAATAGCGAGGAAATTGGGGAGAAGTTTAGCAAAAACTGATTTTACAGCATTTTTACTCAATTGGTATAATCAGCCTATTTTTGGCAATATAAAAAATCATTCATGGTTTGAGAGGATGGTAGAAAGTAGATTGCAAAACCATCCCCATGAGTTAGTTAAATCATTACAATTTATGGGAACTGGTAGCCAGCCATCTTTATGGGAAAAACTGCAAAAGAATCAAATTCCTTTACTTTTACTTGTTGGTGAACATGACGAAAAATTTATAGACATCAACATCAAGATGACAAAGATAGCCCCATCATCTCAACTAAAAATCATTAGTAATGCTGCACATAATGTTCACCTTGAGAATACCTTAGAATTTGTGCAGCAACTTAAGGTATTTTTTACCAAGTCAGTTCCGAGTGATGACCAATGACTATTGACTAGTCGTTGTTAATTCTTCTTGCAACATTTTCTGATAAATTCTAGGCAGAGAACGACTAATAGAATTTGTCTCTATGCCATAACCTAAACTTGTCCAAGTGGGGGAGAGTCGCCGCAAAACGTCATTGATTTTGCCTTGGCGCAATAGTTGAGAAATATCCACCCCCCAAACCCGCGAATCATTTAGCCAACGGTAAACGACCAAATCTTGATATTCTGGTTCAAAACTATAGGAAGACCAAAACATCATTTGTGATGGTTTGGGGTGATAGCGGGGGGCTATTTCAAACCAAGTAGTATTAATGATTTGATACCTTCCCGCCGCAGTGGAACAATTACCTGTGTTTGGGCCTGTGACGATAGTGACGCATATTTCAGGATGCTTACTCAGATCAGTTACCTGTTTTCCACCGTATAACAAAGAATACGGACGGTTTCCATTGGCTTCACTCGCGGAGATGGTTCGCATTAAAGCGCGAATATGGGGATCACCGCCTTTCATTACCAAAGGTGGTAAGTTATTTCCAAAGATGGGATCAGAAGGCGATCGCAATTCTCCAAATATATACCATTGAAATAAATACACAAAGCCGAGAAGTGCGGCTATAGGGCCAATGAATTTTTCTGCCCCTTTGAGTTCAAAGCCTTTCAGATTCTCACTCCTTGCAAATTCGCTCTTTAATCTAACAACAAAAATAGACGCACTAATTCCGGTAAAGTTCAAAAATGGTCATTAGTCATTGGCTTTAGACTATGGACTATTAACTAACACTGTTGAAATAATTCTGTAAAAGTTTTGGAACTAGCTTCTGGTTTAGCGACAATCTCAACTATTTTATTACGTGCGTCTGACTCAAACAATGACTCGACGCAGACTTGAGCTACTTTTTGTCGAGGAATACTACCATCAAATAAAGTATCAGCACTTTGCATAACGATCGCATCTGAGTTATCCTCATTCTTCAAACCACCGGGACGAACTATCGTATAAGTAAGTCCGCTTTTTTGCAGATACTCTTCCGCTTGTTTTTTCCATACCAGAATTAGCCAAAATAAGTTCAATGGATGGAAAAATTGGGATACACACAAAGAAGTTACTAGGACAAAATTTTCAATTCCCTTGGCTTTTGCCACATCCACTAAATTTTTAGTGCCTTCAAAATCTACTTTATAAGGCCCGGTAGGGTCAAAACTTGGTTTTGCGCCAGTCGCACACAACACCACTGTACTATCACCCAAGGCCGCAGTTAGACTAGCTGGGTTTAACACGTCACCCACCACTAATTCTGTATCAGGAGGCAAAATAGCTCTAGCTGTTTGTTCATCTCGTACCAAAGCACGTACAGGAATATTTCGCGCTATCAACTCTTGGACGATGCGGCGACCTGTTTCACCTGTTGCCCCTGCTACAAATGCTTTCATGATTAACGCTATCCTGGGTAACTAATGTATAACTGCTCTGTATATTGTAGTGATTCCATGAAGTTCATGACAGATTCATAAGGTTTCGGTCAAAATAGGAATTTAGTGCTAAACCACCCATACAGCCTGGGAATTATTAATACAGACAAACGCCAAATTAGAGGGGAACGCATTGATGCTTTCAACAAACGGCGAATATCAATCTTTGGATATCACAGAAACAACTGTGCCTGTTGTTCCCAATTTCCCAGAAACTGAGGATGCAGACACAGGATTGAGTGCTGGTACACTAAGTAAATTTTACGGTCGCTATAGCGACTCGATGGAAATGTATGCTCCAGCACAAAAAGTTGCTGAGTATCTGAATTGTCACGCTTCTTGGTTTACACGCTGTGCCGAACCGATGAAAGTGCAACCTCTAGGAGAACATGGTTATGCTCTAACTATTGGTCGTTTTGGCTCTTTTGGTTATGAAGTTGAACCAAAGATTGGTTTGGAATTGTTACCTCCACAAGAGGGTATTTATTGCATCCGGACAATTCCCATTCCTGATTATCAACCACCTGGTTATGATGTAGATTATCGAGCTGCGCTGCAATTAAGAGAAGATTTTGGTGAACACACCGTTACAAAAGTTGAATGGGAATTAGATTTAACCGTTTGTCTCCACTTTCCCCGGTTTATTCAGCGTTTGCCTAAATCTTTAATTCAGTCTACAGGCGATCGCTTACTCAACCAAATTGTTCGCCAAGTTTCCCGCCGCCTAACTCGCAAAGTTCAAGAAGATTTTCACCAATCTGTTGGAGTTCCTTTTCCTGGTAATTGTCAGAAAAAGCGGTAAGTTAATAGTCAATAGTCAATAGTCAATAACCGATGACTAATGACTAAGAGAAGACCAAAAAATAAATTATCCCAGGTTGGCGGGTTGGTAGGGTGCGTCAGTACGAATAACTTTTGGGTATAGTTAGGTTTTCCCAAACTGACGCACCCTAAATTTTGGATATTTTTTTATCTGGAAGTCCCTAAGCTTGAGTCAGGATTCTTTGGACAATCTGCACACCAGTGATAGCCTGCCAAGTAAAGAGTCCTAAAATCACAAAGTTGATTAAAATATGACTTACCCGCGCCCAGTTTGCTCCTTTCTGCATATAAGGAGATAGAGCTGCGGAAAATGCAATTAAACCTGTCATACCTAAGCCCGCTAGTAGGTGGGGTCCGACAAACAATTTACCGTTATTAATGTAAGTAACAGCCATACCACCAATCGCACCTGCTACCATCAAAGCTAAAAGTATCGATCCTATTTGGTAGTGTCTGACATTGTATCTACCTTTAATCAGTTCTTTCTTTTGTTCCCCTTGAGCATTCCTGGTACGCTGTAGCTGTAGTCCCAAGTAAGCCGCATAGAGGGATAAAGCTAATAATACCCACATCATCAATGGGTGAAAGAAGTTTAGCCAATATTTAGTCGAGGCAGACAATTCCAGATTCATCGTGTTTTCCCCAATCCTTAAATCTTAATAAAAATTAGCATAACTCTAAGTTAGGTGATTGAGGCCACAGAGTGTGAAGATGATTGTTGAGCACTGTGAGCATAGCTGCGCTTAACCCAAGAGGAGCAACTTAGAGTGGTAGCGGGGCGTTGAGCAACTTGCTGAGAAAATAATATTGACTGTTGACTTTTGACTAAATAACTAATGACTAACAACGATGTTTTGCTGCTAAAGGTGGCGAAGAGTGGCGATATCAAGGGATTGGGTGCGCTACTGGCTGCTGGTGTTGGGGTGGATGTATGCGATCGCGACGGAACTACAGCGCTGATGTTTGCTGCTAATCTAGGGTATACGGAAATTGTGCGATCGCTTTTAGATGCGGGGGCTAATGTTAATTTAGCCAGAAAACGCTATGGTTTGACGGCTTTGATGTTAGCGGCTAGTGCTAATCAAGTTGATATTGTGCAGCTGTTAATTTCTAGAGGTGCTGCTGTTAATGCTACCAATGAAGATGGTAGTACGGCTTTAATGGCAGCAGCCATTAAAGGTAATGTAGAAGTGGCGCGGGTTTTGTTAGCGGCTGGCGCTGATGTCAATTTTAGGAGTATAGTCCAGATTCTCAAGCAGGCTGGGGCGCAGGAGTAATGAATCAATTCAAAATTCAAAATTCAAAATTCAAAATTCAAAATTTTTAGGGAATTATGACTTAAATTTACTTATTGTTCAAAACTCTTGATATACATCTTGACAGGAAGTAAAAATAACGTTATTTAATTAAATACTAAGGTAAGGAGGTATCAAAAACCATCTCAGAAATGACAAACTAAAGATATAAATTTAGGTGGAAACTTTTTGACGTGGCTATCGTCGAAAATACGAAGAAATTGAAACACCGAAGTAGACCAGGTAAAATATTTTTGCTTTAAAGATATCAAAAAAGCAAAACTTAAGAAGTAAATATACTTTCTACTTTTACCTCGTCCTCCCCCCGGCGTTTCCTACTGTGCTAGATATGCTCAATATATAGTTTTTCATTTCTGAGAACAGTATTATAACTATCAGTTTATGGGTATCTTAGTAAACGCCAAAATAGTATAGAATATCAACTTTTTCAGTACTGAGAAATTAAAAGTCTCAAGCTCTACCTAATAGCATTTTAGTGGTAAAACTTGAAATTACTCAACAACCGTTACTTCAGGGAAATTTGTGGCTAGGGCTTGGTTGTCAATCAGGTATTTCTCATGACTTAATTGCCGCAGCAATCAACCAAATTTTTCTAGAAAACCAACTTGATCAAAAAACAATTACAGGTATTGCCACTATTAACACAAAAGTTTCAGAACTGGGTTTAGTGGAATTTTGTCGCTTGTTTCAATTACCGTTAAAAACTTTCCCGGCAGAAATGCTGGCTAAAGTCGCCGTTCCCAACCCTAGCGGAGTGATTGCCGAAAAAGTGGGAACTCCTAGTGTTGCCGAGGCGGCGGCTATTCTTGCAGCTTCAGCCCATCAAAAGCAGGAGTCGGGGGTGAAGTTGTTGGTTCCTAAAAGGATTTTTCGCCTACCGGGACAACCAGGAGTGGTGGCGATCGCCGTTGCTCAAGTATCATCAAGCTAAAGTTCGTAGTAAGTAGCACTCACCGTGAGAAATTACTCCACAGACAAATTCATCGCTCACTACGAACACAAAATCCATCTGGCATTAACTACCTTGATTCGGCTGCTCGCAGAAGATAATTAATCAGGCTGGAAACAATAGACAACACAATTGATCCCAAGAAAGCAGCGACAAAGCCTTTAATCTGGAAACCAGAACCAGGTGTGAGAGCGCTGGCTAACCATAGGGTTAAAGCATTGATGACAAATGTAAATAAGCCGAAAGTCAGTAAGGTAACGGGAAATGACAAAACGCTGAGAATTGGTCTGACTAAGGCATTGACTAACCCAATTACTATTACGGCCACTAGAGCCGCGACAAAACTCTTAACAATGAATCCAGGGACAATATGGGCTGTAATTAGTAAAGCTACCGCAGTAGCCAGCCACGTCAATAAAAAGTGTTTCATTCGTTGTTGTTTGGCAAAAATCAGCAATCACTGGAAGAAGAATTACATAAAACTAATTTTCGTTGTTCTCGTTGTCAGGAACGAAATCAACGCCGAGTCAAGATAGCCATTGAGGATTCAAAACTCTGCTCAATACGACACTACTGCTAACTTGTTTGAGTCTATCGTCTTTGAGGAGATGAGCGCCGCAATAACGCCTCCCAAGTAGCACCACCAGCCACGCCGTCAGGTTCTATACCATAGCGTTTTTGAGCAGCTTTGAGCGCTTCCTCAGTCTGAACCCCAAAGTATCCATCTACACCACCCTTTAAAAAACCAAGCTGACTCAATCTTTGCTGTAGCTTGGTAACTTCGGAATTCTTCATTCCTACACGCAAAATCGGCCAGCCTTCAGAGGTGTATTGTATACCAGAAATTCGTTGAGCAGATGGTGTAGGGCCGAAACGTGGGGTGGAAGATGGTCGTTGAGGGGTTTGTTGCCTTGGGGTTGGCGTTGTTGGTCTGGGAGGTGTAGGTCTAGGATTAGCTAGTCTAGGTTCAGGTCTGGTGTTAGCTGGTGGATTGGGTGTTGTTGGTCTGGGGTTAACGGTGGGAGTTGTAACAGGTTGGGTGGGGACAGGGAAACCAGTGGTTGAACTGGCTGGTGGATTGGGTGTTGAGTTTGGTACAGAGGTGACTGGCGTACCTATTGCTTGACTAGGAAACAACCTTTGCCAAGTAATAGCATCGACAATACCATCTGGAGTTAAGCCAGCTGCTTGTTTGAACCCAGACACAGCATTGGCCGTATTCTCGTTGTAGACTCCATCGATTGCACCTGAGTAAAAGCCCAAAAGCCTCAGCGCCGCTTGAAGTTCCGAGACACGTTCACCTTGACTACCAATTTTGAGGGTAGGCCGGTTGATGACAACTTGTTGGGCAATTTGTTGTGGTGGGGCGATCGCTACTACAGCCAACGAGTCAACAAACATAGTTGTAGAGGATAACATAAGTAGCCAATAAAACTTGCTTGTGCTGAAATAGCAAAATGCCTTTTGTGGTTTTAAGTAACTGATAGTTGCTCTCAAGCAGCCTTTCATAGAAATTGCTCTCAGAATCTTCTGATGCTAATATTACTGCCGTGTGAGGTAATTGAGTAGTCTTTTTTGGGTAATGAGTGGTGAGTAATGAAGGGATTAAGGCTAAGGACTCAGAAATCTTTTAGGGTAATCAGCCAAGATGTTTGTCACTGTAGCTTACAGGTTTCTAGTTACATCTCGGCTCAATATCTACTTAATTAATTGCTCGATTAATTGCCTCTTCTTGCCCGACTAAAGACACATATGGTTGCTGTAAATACTGCTGCGCTGACCTCAAAGCGTCTTGAGCAGTTACAGCAGCAATTAGTTCTTGAAATTCTCTGTCAAAGTCAATTCCTAAACCCAAAATTTCATACCAACCGTAGATTTGAGCAATTTGTCCGTTAGTTTGTTTACCTAAGGCATATTGTCCCAATATTTTGTTTTTAGCAGCCTGTAAGTTGGTTGTAGATACTTCTTTGCTACAGAGTAGCTCTACTTCTGTCCGTAATCCTTCTAAGGCGATGCTGGTATTTTCTGGCGCTGTACCCATGTAGACTACAAATGATGCTGGATAAAGTCTCGTGGGGTAGAATGCTGAGACTTCATAGGCTAACCCCCGCTTTTCTCGCAATTCTACGAACAAGCGGCTAGAAAGACCGTTACCTAAATAAGTAGAAAGTAATTTGAGGGAGGCATAATCAGGAGAACTTACTGATGGGCCTAAATAACCCAACATGACGATAGATTGCTGTGTTTGTACAGGCTTTAAGCGGTGCTGGGGGTTAACTGAGATTTCTGGTAAATTAACTACTGCTGGGGCTACACTTGGTGTTTGCCAATCACCGAATACTTGTTCTACTAAGGCTACTACTTCTTGTAGGGTGATGCGACCAGCAACACTAATGACTAAATTATCTGGACGGAAATAAGTTTGGTGATACTCTACTAAATCTGCCCTGGTGATGCTGTTCAGGGTTGTCTCATCTCCTAATACTGACATGGCGTAGGGATGATTTTGATACATTACCTGCCGCATTTGCTCAAAGGCCAGGGTGAAAGGCTGTTCTTTTTGGGAGCGAATATCTTGGAGTGCTAAACGTCGTTCTAGTTCAATTTGAGTTTCGGGGAATGTAGGCGATCGCAATATCCGCCCCGCTAATGCTAAAATTTCGGGAAAATCCGATGTTACCGTCTTCAATGACACAAGAAAGTAATCAGTAGAAGTATCTGCACTCAAACTTGCACCCACAGATTCTACTTGTTCGGCTATTTCCAAACTGGAAAGTCCCTCACATCCCTTAGTCATCAAAGCAGCCAGCAAATGGGCTAACCCCGCCTGTTCTCGCTTTTCGTAGCAACTACCAGCACGGATAAAAATTCGCCCAGCAATAATATCTGCGGCTGGATTTTCTGCTACCAGCAAGACAATGCCATTGTCCAGTACAGTGCGATGAATAGGAGATTGAGCGAGGGATGGTTTCACAGTTTGGGTCATTTGTCAGTTATCAGTTGTCAGTTGTCAGTTGTCAGTTGTCGATTTCTTTGCAGCCAAGGACTACTGGCTACTGACCACTGACATTATTCATTAGGTTTAAGGATGGTAACAGCGTAATTCTGGGGAGAAAGATGCTGTGTAGCTAATTGTTGCAGTTCTTGTGTATCAAATGATTGAATTTGGTGTGGATATGTGACTGCTAATTCTGCTTGAGCGATGGTGTTGTAGTAGCCATAAAGCCCTGTCAGCTGGTTGGGGGTTTCTGTAGAGAAGGCGTACTCGTTGCATAAAAGTCTGCGGGTACGAGCTATTTCTTGTTCGCTAACACCACTGGTTTGGATATCATTTAAATGACTCAGAATTAAATCCTCGACTTGTTCTAGGTTTTCCGGTTCCAACCAAGCAGTAACTGTGAATAAGCTCGATTCACATTGCAGAGAAAAATTACTGCAAATTCCTTGGACTAATTGTAGTTCTTCTCGCAAATCCCTGACTAGGCGAGAAGTCCGCCCTTCTGCTAATACCACTGACAACAAATCTAAGCCGTAGGCTGTACGCAGTTGTTCTACTCCTGGTACAACCCATGCCATCAACAATCGGGCTTGCTCTATGCGTGGTAAGCTCAACTCTTGACGTTGAATTCCCTTAATTATTGGCTTCGGTGTGGGGTTGATTTGTGGACATTCAACAGGCTCAGAAAAATTCTCAAATGAACTGTTTACCAGTTCCCAGGCTGGTTGTTGGGCAATACCTCCAGCAATCACTACTGTCATATTTTCCGGTTGGTAGTGAGCGCGATGAAAACGGCGCATAGCCTCTGGTGATTGCTGCATCAGTTCTTCCTCAGTACCCAGAACTGAACGCCCATAAGGATGGTCTTGGTAGATGCTTTGCGACAAACACTGAAATCCTACCCAGTCAGGATCATCATAGCAAGCCCGAATTTCTTCTAGCACTACATCTCGCTCTCGGCTAAACTCATCATCTGGAATTGCCGCATTCAATAGTAAATCTGCCAAGTAAGGTAGGGTATCTCCCAAGTAAGGCGCGGCTGTAGTCAAAGAGTAATTAGCATAATCGTAGCTGGTAGCTGCATTACTGACTCCACCTCTATTCTCAATTTGATGGTCGAAAGTTCCTGGGGGTAAGGTCGCCGTGCCTTTAAAAATCATGTGTTCTAGAAAGTGTGCCATTCCAAACCAAGGTTCTGGCTCACGAATTGCTCCAGCTCTCACCCAAACATCCGCCACAACTACAGGCGTAGTGGGGATTTCTTGATGAATAAATGTTAAACCATTGTCTAATCGAAATACTGAGGCTGGAAACACAGGATTGGCAAGTTGTTGTTTTGACAAGGTTTTGTATCTTTAACCACAATTTAACTTTGATGTTTGTGATCTTAACTCTGAACGATCGCCAAATTCGCATCAAGTTATACAGAATGCTATATTCATCAGCAGGTAAAAGTAGCCCCTAATGCTCTAAATGTTGGTTGAATTTGTTGCGTCTGTGTTGACAAGCTTTAAATTCTGCCATCCAGAAGATTATTTATTTTTACTTAAAAATTACTTATATAGCTAGGGACTAGAGACTGGCGAACCCCGAAGGGGGGACTGGGTGAAAATTCTTGTTGTGTCTAGGTTGTATCATCTATTGATGTCCTAACACCACTGGCAACAGCTATATTATTTATAAATTTTACTAATAAATAATTAAAGCTCCCAGAGTTTTAACTAAACTTTGGGAGCCAAAGATTTTGAGTTCACCGCAACGCCGTTTTACCTAAGTTTATGACCTGGTTAAACCAGGTGGGTACCGATTTTCCTCGTTTAAAGTTTCCGGGTACACGCCCGGTATACTGCCACGAGAGACGTTTGGTTCCCTTTTTCTTAAAGACATAGATCAAAAAACTTGATGGCAGTCACCAACGTCGCAGTGCAACTCACTCATTATAGCTTTCAAAAACAGGTTCTACCAATTCAAAATGCAAAAATTTCTCTCTTTGCTTTCCTAACTGGGATACCAGATGGATTCTATGGTTTGAGCAATCGCCTGGGCGGTGGTTTGGTCATGATTATTTAACAAAACTGTGACGTGTCCGAGTTTGCGCCCTGGGCGAGATTCTGTTTTGCCGTACCAATGAACGTGAGCTTGGGGAATGGCAGCTAGTTGTTGGCGCTGGCTTTGGTAATCACTTTGGGAGTTTTCATAGCCTAATAGGTTGACCATAACTGCACCAGCGCATTGCAATGATGGGTTTCCTAACGGTAGTCCACAAACAGCTCTCAGGTGTTGCTCAAATTGGGAGGTTGCACACGCATCCAAAGAAAAATGACCAGAGTTGTGGGTACGGGGGGCGATTTCATTGACTAAGACTCGACCATCGGCGGTGAGAAATAACTCGATCCCAAACACACCAACCACTTCTAGACTATTTAATAGTGTAGAGGCGATCGCTTCTGCTGCTGCGGCTTGATTGGGTGTAATATGAGCAGGTGCTATGACTCGTCTACATACTTGTTGTACTTGCTGTGTTTCCACTACAGGATAGATGACAATTTCTCCATCTACAGAACGGGCAGCAATTACAGCTAGTTCCCGTTCAAAGGGGATAAATTCTTCTATTAAATATGTAGTGTTGGTCTTGTTATTTAAGTCTATTTTCTCTTCTAACGTCGCTAAATCATGAATGATAAACGTACCTTGTCCGTCATAACCGTGGCGGCGAGATTTCAACACTAAGGGAAAACCCAAACCATCTATTTTGGATATCAGATTTTCTTGGTTTTCTAGTGCAAAAAATTGAGGAACAGGTAAACCTAAATCTTTTAAATAACAACGTTGATGATATTTATCTAATAGAGGTGATAAAGCGTCTAACTTTGGATGGAAACAAACACCTTGATTTTCTAATAAAGATAAAGCCTCTAGATTGACGAATTCGTTTTCAAATGTGATAACATCACTCTTCTGAGCTAAAATCTCTGTAGCATAAGCATCATCAATATTTGCCAAAATAATATCCTGAGCAATAGATACGGCAGGATCATTACTGCTAGGAGTCTGCACTATCAATTCAACCCCTAATTTATTCGCTGCGCCTCCCATCATCCAGGCCAGCTGTCCGCCACCAATTACACCTACACGCTTCATTGACATCCCAAAGAATCACGAGTTTTTACACCAGTTTTTGTATTTACTCCGCTAGCTTTGGTACAAAGTTCTTTAATTTGTGCTTTATCCAAAATTGCATCCGTAAAATCTGCGCCTTCTATGTTCACGTTAGCGAATATGGCACGGAGTAAAAGAGCTTCTTTAAGAACGACATCACTTAAATTAGCCCCTGTTAAGTTTACCTGATCAACCATCGCATTCGTTAAATCTGCTCCCTGGAGATTTGCTTGTGTCATCACGGAAGCACTTAAGACTGCACCACGTAAGTCAGCACCGACAAAGTTAGTCATTTCCAGATTGGCGTTAGAAAACTCAGCAGCTTGCAAACTTTCACCAGCAAAGTTGTGCCTAGATAATTCGGCATTACTAAATGATAGAGGATGAGTCCAGTCGGCTATAGCTGGGTAGGGAAAGCAAAGTACAACTATCCCCAAAATTAAAGTTATTGCTTGCCAGTAAAACTTTTTGATGATTGCATTTACAACTACGGCATTTTTTATGACCACTTGCAGCTCTTCCCCCATTTTCTAGCTGTTTTGAATCACCTACTGCTTAACATTTTGTCACAAAAGGCCGATGTTAGCCGCCTATATCCAGAAATTTATGACTAAAAGCTGACAGATAGTTAACCAGATATAACCTGAGGTACTAGCTAAATTAGGACTGGAAGAAGATATATAAAATATTGAGTCAATGCTCAACTGAATCAATGATTTTTTGATTTACAATTCTTGATTTTTGATGGCGATTTTTGCGATATAAATATTTTTATTAGTGATGAGGCAATGAGTTTCGACAAACCAGAGTTGATTGCTTACAGTGAGGAGGTATATGCTTGCTATTCAATTTACATTTGTTTACTTTGTTTTTTCGTAGGTAAAGTTTATTGTCTTTTATGTTTACCAGGAAAAATTGACTGTTAGTCTATTAATTAAGGTGAGCGTTAGGCAATGAAATGAGCATGAATACTATTATATGTTTCTGATGCTTAATCAGCTCCTATAAGTACTCTTAATCGTAATTCCTTAATGAACTGTTAGCTAGCTATATATTCTCTCAAGCTTTATTTTTACCACGTCAACAAATTCAACAAGCCGAATAAGTAACAGCAATTATGACACACTACTCTATTGAATGGATCGAAGCATGGTGCCAAGAAAACGGCTGGACAGAATTATTTGAAGAAAGGAGAAACCACTATTGGGCTTTCCCTCCTGGCTGCGTCATGCCCGAACCAATTCCTAATCACGTCCTTAGAGGGATTAAAGCCGAAAAAGGATTAACATTTGATGAAAGGTTATGGTCTATATCAGCCGTAGTTAGCACAGTCTTAGCGGTTGTTTCCACCTTTGTACTGCGGTGTCCTATGCCGTTGGTATTTGCCTTTGCTGTCAATGCGGTTACAGTAGCTCAACTGGAACCAGAAGAGGTTTAAATTATCAAATTTGAAACCTGAATTGATTTATGACTGCTCTGGGAATTTCTTCATCCAAGGGCAGTTTTTAAAATGTACAGGCTGTAGTGTTAACAGTATTCATAATTATGAACCCATTCTCCTTGGGGAGAAAGTTTTAAACTTCTCTAGTTAGCATTGCACTGAAACCGTGTTCTAATTTCTCAGGTTGTACCTGACGTAAAGGAATTTCAATCCAAAATTCTGTTCCTTTGCCTATTTCAGACTCACACCGTAGGACTCCAGAATGTTTTTCAACCACAATTTGGTAACTAATTGATAAACCCAAACCCGTACCTTGACCAACAGGCTTGGTTGTGAAAAACGGGTCAAACAGCTTTGGCATCACCTGTTGAGTAATACCTGGGCCGTTATCAGCGATTCTAATTACCACCCGGTTATTATGATTTATTTCAGTACGAATTGTAATTTGGGGGCCGTTAGTTGTCAGTCGTTCATTATTCGTTGTTTTACCATTTACAATTGACCACTGACCACTAACCACTGACCCTTCTAAAGCATCAACGGCATTATTAATAATATTCATAAATACCTGATTTAACTGTCCTGCATGGCACTCCACTAAAGGTAGCTGTCCATATTCCCTAATAATTTTAATATTATAAGATTGCGATTTAGCCTTAAATCGATTCTGTAAAATCAGCAGAGTACTTTCGATTCCTTCATGAATATCTACCTCTTTCATCTCTGCTTCATCCAGTCGAGAAAAATTGCGTAAGGATAAAACAATTTGTTGAATTCGCTGAGACCCCATTTTCATTGAACTGAGGATTTTAGGAAGGTCTTCTTGTAAGAATTCTAGGTCTATTTCTGCAATTTTTTCTTGAATTACTGCACTCGGATTGCTTAACTCTTGTTGATAGAGATGGATTAATTCTAAAAGTTTTTCTGTATATTCATTGGCATGAGTAATATTGCCATAGATAAAACTAACTGGATTATTAATTTCATGAGCTACTCCAGCTACTAGCTGACCTAAGCTAGACATTTTCTCAGTTTGAATCAGTTGGGCTTGAGTTTGCTGTAGTTCCTGTAAAGCTTTTTGCAATTCTAATTCAGCTTGTTTGCGTTCGGCAATTTCTAATTCCAAACGCTGATTCATGTTAGTTAACTCAGTATTTTTCATCAAGGTTTCCCGCGATTGGGATAACTTACCTGCCATATCATTAAATGATTGTGCTAGGTCTTCAATTTCATCACCTGTGTGGATGTTTAAGCGATAATCGAAGTTACCTGCTGCAATTTCTGCCGTACCTAACTGTAAATTTTGTATAGATTTGATTGTTGGTTGCCAAATGAGGATAAATTTCCCAATCAATAGCATTAAAATTATTGCCACAACCACTATAGAGATGATTCTCTGTACTTGGTAGAGGTTTTGTAAGTCTTGCTCTAATAAAATTCGCTCTTGATAAGCACGTTGAATTATCTGTTCCAGAAATAACTGAATATCTTGATTAAAAGAATTAATTGCTCTAAAATACTGCTGAGAATCTTCTAGATATGTGGGACTAGCACTACGTTGGGTTAGTTGTACTGCCATATTGTCAAGCAATTGATGCCGCCGACGAATTAGAGCAATTTCTGGTGAGTTTGGCATTAACTGTTCTACTTGATTTAAGGAATCAAGAAACTCGGCGTGCAGTATTTCTGTACTTGTGCTTTTAGTTTTGAATAAAACAATATCTTTGAGGACAATTATTTCCGACTTTAAGGTATTGTTTGTTTCTAAAACGGCCTTTATAGTTTGAGTAGTTTGGTAACTTTTTTCGCGGACATTCTGCCTAATTTGCTGCACAACTACAGTATTGCCGATAAGAATAGCCACTACCAGTCCGACAGATATAGTAGAACCTGTGAGAAGCTTGGTGGAGATTTTCATTTTTTCGGGATGGATATTAAGTTGAGTTCTTGACGGAGTTGTTGAATAGGAGCATAGTGGTCTGGGCTGACAAGAGTATAACCGGCTGATTCAGCTCCTAAAATATCTTTCATCCCTTCTGGGGTACTAATAAAAACTTGCTTTAGCTGTTGAATCAATTCTGGTGCCAATTTTTGGGATATTACTATGGGAAAATTAGGGATGGGTGCAGATTCCCAAATTAATCTATAGTTTTGTAGTGTGAGCTTACGACTGTTTTTGAAGGTGATGTAAGAAGAAACATTAGTTGCAGCTGCATCGACAGAGCCATTTTCTAATGCTGCTATACTTTTGCTATGGTTGCCCACATAGATGACGGTTCTAAAGTCCTTTTGAGGATCAATACTTTGTTTACTAAGCGCTGCTAGTGGCATGAGATATCCAGAGGTAGATGATTTATCTACAAAAGCAACGCGCTTGCCTTTGAGGTCTTTTAAGGTTTTGATAGAACTATCAGCTTTGACAATAATACAAGCGCGATACCAAGGTTGGCCCGTATGTTTGTCGATGGAAGTCACTAATGGTTGAATTTCTGCACCCCTATCTACTGCCTCAAGATAAGCTACAGAACCTAAATAAGCAAGGTCTAGTTTGTCTTGAGTCAACCATTCTATAATTTCTTCGTGATCTTTAGCTATGAAAAAATCGACTTGTCGTTCCAGGGATGTTTCTAAGTAATCATTCAGGGGTTTGATGATTTGCTGTTGTTCTGTGAAATTTTGGGTAGATAGTACACCGATTTTTAGTTTAGGTAAATCATTTTTATTGGCAGATGATAAAGAGGTATTATCGTAAACTGTACCTTGTCTTTCCCTCGTCCTTCTTACTACCCTAATATCGTCTGTGGCTTTCTGGGATGAGGTTTTGTTTACAAGAGATTGATTGTTACTAGAGATATTATTATGACAACCGATACTAAATATATAGGCGATCGCAGTTACAACAACAAGCTGGCTACTGAATAACCTTTTTCTACTAATCAGCCACTGCACAGCTTTTTCCATAGGATTTTTTTTACTCACATATATAGCCCAAAGTAATTTTCAGGGTTTGGTAGTTTCTGGGAAATTAGCTAGATATATCTTTCCCTCAAAAAATGCCGTCGTAACACTAGTATCGCAAAGTGGAATATCTTCAGGAAAAGCTGCACCACAAAAATTCAAAATGAATACATCATGTTTATCTACACCATGCTGTACTTGTTAAAAAATATCTGTAGATAAAAACATCATGCAGATGATAGTGTTCCACCCAAGGTAGCTGATGAGCTATCGCTCTTGGTGCAGAAATATTAAGATAATTTATACCAATTTGAAAAAAGAATGCGACAGATATACAGCCCCAAACCCTTGTCCTGTCTTGATTCTTAATTTTGAATTTTGTTGGCGTACCCCTCCGGGGAAGCAAGCTACGCGGTAACGTCTCGTAGAGAAGCCTTCCCGTAGGGTAGTTTGAATTTTGAATTGCTATTACTTTATGAGGATTTTCTATACAAGCCGCTAAATTGGCAAAGGATGATCACACAATTGCCAATAAGCGGCATTATTTTCATCATCAGGTAGGCAAACGCCCTGTAAATATTTTGAGGCCGTTGCTGATGAAGACCTCAAGATAAAAATATGCCAGTGATAAATAAATCGGAGAAGCCCGCGCCGTGCTGCTAAGGCAGTTGGCGGCGGGAGTTCGTTACGCTTGTCGGGAGTAGTATTCCACAACTAGCAGTTCGTTAACTTGCAGCGCCACCCATTCACGTTCAATGACACCATTAACTTTACCAACCAACTTGTTTTTATCAAACTCTAAATGGCTGGGGAGGTTAGCTAAACCCGGATATTGTAGGTTATTTTCTACCAATTTCCGTGATGGTGCTTTGTCTCTGACAGCGATTTCTTCGCCAGGACGGCATTGGTAGCTGGCAATGTTGACTACACGACCGTTAACTGTGACATGACCATGATTTACCAGCTGACGAGCGGCTGGAATTGTGGGAGCCATACCCAAACGAAAAACCGTATTATCCAAGCGCATTTCTAACAGTTGCAGCAGCACTTGTCCGGTAGAACCAGTTACACGTCTAGCGCGACGCACATAGCGTAACAGTTGCTTTTCAGTCAAACCGTAGTTTAAACGCAGTTTTTGCTTTTCTTCTAGACGGATAGCATACTCAGAGCGCTTTTTGCGGTTCTGACCATGCTGACCTGGTGGATAAGCGCGTCTAGCGCTCTTACGAGTTAATCCTGGCAAATCGCCCAAGCGACGTACAATTCTAAGACGTGGCCCTCGATATCGGGACATGAGTTTCCTTAATTTAATCCTGTTTAATTTTACCCAGACATACTATTATAAGTACCTGGAAATCACAAATGCAAAAATCATTGGTCAGATCAGCAAAATTTTACTTTATATTTGCTGTTTTACCTGATTGTCCGAAGATTCGCTGCACATTTGAGTTAGCATAACTTTGGGTGTTTGGAGAACGGCAATGTGCAGAAAACAGGTTTTTGGGTCGGAAGAACACAAATTAGCTCTCAAAACTCGTCTCATGGGGTTGACAACACCAGTTCTGGCCATAGCTGGGCTTTTGGGAATGAGTATCCCCAGTGTGGCTGTTACTGCTTCTTACAGTAATGATTATCGTGCCTGTACGGGTAGACTCATCAGTGTGGGTGTGACTGCACAAGCAGCAGCCGAAGGCTGTGCTACGGCATTACGTCCAACAGATTTATCTGCTTGTGTGGTTGATATTAGCAAAAAGACGCAGATACCTGCTGTAGATGCGCTTTCTGGCTGTAGACGGGCTAGACAGCCAAAGGATGTAGCTACTTGTGTAGTCGCTGTAAGTAAAAATACTGAAGGAGCGGTTAATCCAGATGTATTGAACTACTGCGGTCGCAGTTTATTACCTGTGCGTTTTGCTCAGTGTGTTGTCGGGTTGCGTAGTGAAATCGCTCTAGCGCCTAATGTGGCTCTGGATACTTGTATTGATGGAAGCGATCGCATTAGCGGATTTACTCCTCCATCAACTTTACCAAATCAACAACCTGGAACACAGTTCAACCCTACTTTTGAGACTCAACCAGTACCAGCAAATCCTAGTAAATAAGTAGTAAGTGCTGAGTGCGGCGCGTTAGCCCATTCAGCACTTAATCTGTTTTCAGGAAATTTTCAGTTGACCTTCTTTATAGGCTTGGCGGAGAGCGATCGCTTCTGCTACGATCTGCTGGGCGCTTAATCCTTCCTCATCCATCATTTTTTGGAGTGTTGTCCCAGTTTGTTCTGAGGCTTCGTGAATAGGGGGAATTTGGCAGTATCTACCACCATTCTTTAATCGTCGCCAAATACTGGGTTTTTGCGGTCTAGCCGCTCTGGGGGTACGCTGTTTTTGAATTAATGTGCGTACAGTTTCTTGATTAATTACACTTAAATCTAATAGTCTATCGATAACTTTTTGATACTGTTTACTTCTTTCTGCTAACTGATATATGGTTCTCGGCTCAACTTGATCAAAGTCTTGCGGTGCAAACTTGCCAAAGGTGGCAGCAATCTTGAGGTATTTCTTTTCTTCTCCTTGCCAACCTTGATTGCAAAGTAGTTTTTTATACTCTTTTAAAGAAAGATTTTGTTTCTGTTCAGCTAACCAAAAAGCGTGATGTAAAATTGCCTTGGTGACATCAGCAAGGGTTTGAAAGGAAAAATCTGCGTTTGCTTCAGAATTTTCTTTAGTGTATGGCTCAAACTGGTGTGAATCAATTGGTGTTGCAGCTACACCCTGCATTGGTGTCATCATAGTAATGATCTCACAGTAGGGTTTTTTTAGTAGGCGATCGCCCAGGCTTAAAATCTAATAAGTACAATTGTACTATAAATCCCCTAAAAAACCCTAATGATGGCAAGATTTTTTGCAGATGAATCAAACCCTTGATATGCAAGACAAGCATAAAGCAGAGCCAGTGTATTGGGTGGCTCTGCTAAATTGGTTAATTTTTGTAAGTACTGGTAGGGATTGAGTTTGGTGCTACTGCCAGATGTAGATGAGGATAAACAAAATAATCCAGATGACATCGACGAAGTGCCAAAACAAAGAAGTTGCGTTTACGCCGAAGTGACCTGTATCGTAGTTACCAGGAATGAGCGATCGCACAAGAATAATAAACTGTAACAAGATCCCTGTAAAAACGTGCAAACCGTGGAACCCTGTTAACAGGTAGAACATTCCTCCGTATACGCCGGAGGTAAAGCCAAACTCCAAATGACTCCATTCAATGGCTTGTCCTACCAAAAAGTAGCTACCCATCGCCATTGTTGCTGACAAAAAGATGCGGAATAACCGCAAATTTTCGCGTTTTAAGGCAAGTTCCGCAAAATAAATCACAAAACTACTAGCAACTAACACCACTGTATTAATTGCCGGGTCTTTAACTTCTAACCCCTCCACGCCAACAGGTAGCCAGTTAGGAGTAGTTGTTTTGTAGACGATATATCCGGCGAAAAAGCTCAAGAAAATGACACTTTCAGATAGTAAAAAGACAATAAAGCCGAACATTTTATTGCCTTCTTCATCATGACTGTGTTCATGACCAGCGTTATGAGATAAAGAACTATTCATAGGGGTGTAGGGGTGTAGGGGTGTAAAGACTTGAGAAAAGCTAGGCAATTTCATTGAACTTGAGATATAACAAATCAAAATTCATTTAATGAAAGAGCCTTTGATGCAGTCATATCGAGATTTGAAGGTTTGGCAAGAGGGAATGAATCTTGCAGAATCTTGCTACAAAGCAACAAAAGCATTTCCCAAAGAAGAAACCTACGGAATGATTTCACAAATTCGGCGATCTGCTGCATCAATCCCAGCTAATATTGCGGAAGGCTACGGAAGAAGAACGCGAGGGGAGTATATGCAGTTTTTGTACATTGCCCAAGGTTCTTTAAAAGAGCTAGAAACACATTTATTATTGTCGCTTCGTGTTGAACTAGCTCCATCGGACATTATTAATCCTGTTTTCCATCAATGCGAATCAGTCAGTAAGCTCTTATTATTTCTGATTCGCTCATTAGAGAAATAGGGGTGTAGGGGGGTGAGGATGTAAGGGTGTAGGGGGGTGAAGGAAGAATTTACTTTTAGTCTTTCCCCTATACCCCTATACCCCTATACCCCCATACCCCTTTCCGCCGTCAATGGTTCTGATTTGCCGTAACCATAAGGTTCAGAAATCACAACGGGGATTTCTTCAAAGTTCTCTACAGGTGGAGGAGAAGCCACCAACCACTCCAAACCAATAGCGCGCCAAGGATTATCTGGTGCTTTCTCACCGTGCATCCAAGAAACCACCATATTGAAGATGAAGGGTAAAGTAGACATACCTAACAAGAATGCACCAAGACTGGCAACGATATTCCAGCCTTCATATTCTGGTGCATAGGAAGAAACTCGGCGTAGCATCCCTTGTAAACCTAAGGGGTGCATGGGGAAGAAGTTGAGGTTAGTACCGATGAATGTCAACCAGAAGTGTAGTTTACCCCAGCCTTCGTAGTACATTCTGCCGGTCATTTTGGGGAACCAGTGATAGAGGGCTGCATACATACCCATCGTCACAGTTCCGAAGAGGACGTAGTGGAAGTGTCCAACGACAAAATAAGTGTTGTTGACGTGGACATCCACGGGTACAGAAGAAAGCATAATGCCGACAATACCGGCGAACACAAATAAAATTAGTCCACCCAAGGCGAACAACATGGGGGTGTTGAGTCGAATTTTTCCGCCCCAGATAGTTGCAACCCAAGCAAATACCTTAATACCTGTGGGAACAGATACTAACATCGTTGTCAGCATGAAAAACATCCGCATCCAAGCAGGTGTACCACTGACATACAAATGGTGTACCCAAACAATGGCGCTAACTACGGCAATTAACATCGAAGAAATTGCCACTACCTTGTAACCAAATAATGGTTTACGAGAGTAGACAGGAAAGATTTCTGAGAAGATACCGAAGATGGGCAAAATGATGACGTAAACAGCCGGGTGGGAATAGAACCAGAAGTAATGTTGAAACATCACGGGATTTCCGCCCTTGCTGGGGTCAAAAAAGCTAGTCCCCACCGTAATGTCTAATAACAGCATCACCGCACCTGCTGTCAGGGCTGGTAAGCCAAATAATTGGATAATTTGAGCGCTAAATACTGCCCAAACAAACAAAGGCATCCGAAAGAAGCCCATTCCTGGCGCACGCATCTTAACGATGGTGGTCACAAAGTTAACTGCCCCCATAATTGAGGACACACCGGAAATAGCAACAGCCAATAGCCAAATTACTTGACCATTAATTAACTTACCTGTGGGATTCTGGAGACTGACTGGGGGATAAGCCCACCAACCAGATTGGGCTGGGCCACCAGGGACAAAGAAACTAGCCATCAAGAGAATCCCGACTACGGGAACCATCCAGAAGGCGGCGGCGTTGAGGCGAGGAAATGCCATATCCCGCGCCCCAATCATCAAGGGTACTAGGTAGTTAGCTAGCCCAACGAGTGAGGGGAATGTCCACAAGAACAGCATCACAGTGCCGTGCATGGTGAACATTCCGTTATATACGGTGCGGTCGATGAGGTCTGATTCGGGGGTGATGAGTTCTCCTCGCAGTATCATGGCGAAGATACCGCCCACGAGAAAGAAGATAAAGGAGGTTACAAGGTATTGGATACCAATTACCTTGTGGTCATGGCTAAAGCTGAAATATTCCTTCCAGCCTCCGGGAGATGGGTGGTGAGGCTTCCCCGCAGGGAGTTGAACGCCGTCTATGGGGATGTTTGTCATGGGTGAAGTTTTGTTTTAGGGGTGTGGGGGTGTGGGGGTGTAGGGGTGTAAGGGTGTGGGGGTGTAAGGGTGTGGGGGTTTTCAACCAGGGTAATTAACTACAGGTGCGGGGGCTGGTGCTACGGTTTTCCAACCTGTTTTGACTTGCTGAGTGATGCTTTGTGCATATTCGGCAGATGCTTGGTTGTAGGCAGTGCCGGGTTTGTGGCTGGCTATTTTGGCCAGCCATTTGTGATACTCTTCGGGAGATTCCACAACTACATTGGCCTGCATGGTGGCGAAGTATGTGCCGCTATATTGAGAGTCGGTGAGGTGATATTTACCTTTGCGGATGGGGGTAAATTCAAAGTCGATGTTGTGGTTGGGGATGATGTCTTGCTTGAGGCGGAAGGCGGGAATATAAAAGCCGTGGAGTACATCTTCAGAATGCAGCGCCAATTTTACCCGGCGATCGCTTGGTAAATGTAACTCGGTGCTGGTAACATCCTTTTCGGGATAGTGGAATACCCACGCCCACTGTTTAGCTAGAACATCAATCTGTTCTTCCGGTTCAGCTAAACCATCGTTGGTCGCTGCATAAGCTGATTCCATCCCCATTGGGTTATGCAGGTGTACTAATGCTGTCGGCCCTTGAATGCCCATTTGTTCATAGATTTGGTAGCTATAGGTGGCAATCCAAACTACTAAGAGGATGGGAATAGCTGTCCAAACTACTTCTAAGGTGATGTTACCTTCAATGTGGGGGCCATCGCTGTAGTCGTTTTCAGCTGCCCGATGGAATAGTAAGGAATAGAACAGAGTGCAGGTAACACCAAGGAAGATGAATGCACCGAGAGTTACCAAGAAACTGAACAAATCATCAATTAAGACGGACTCAGCCGCCGCTTGGGGTGGTAGCCAGGTGTAAGCTAGTTTACCTATCCCTAAACTAGTAATAGTCACAGCGATCGCGCCTATTACCAATGTCACAAGGTTGAAAAATTTACGGATTGTCATGGTTAGTGGTCAAAGACTCTAGAATTACTTGAGGATGGTGTTAAGGTCTTCGCCTAATCGCAATAAGCTATCTGCTGTGTTGTGTATGCCAAATTCAGCCGCTAACTGCGCTCCTAATGTGCCGTGGAGATACATGATAAACATGATGGCTACACCTGCGGCTAAATAACTCCACTGCACTTGTGTAACTTCTCCCACAGACCAGACATAGCGTTGCCATGCCCGCCATAGGGTCATGACAGCAATGAGACCTAAAAGGAATACTCCACCTACGCCATGCCAAAGCATTGTTTGCATGGCTTGTAATCCCCAGGTACTTTTGATTTCGGGTGCTGGTGCAGCGAGAAACATTTCATAAAAGCCAGCAGCTACTGTGAAAAATGTGATGATGGTGGAGCCAACCATGTTGTACCAGCCCACATCAAATAAGTTTTCCCGTTCTACAGTAATCGCCAAAAACTTGAAAACCCATTTGTCCCAAGGGAATAGTACGGCAACGATATCAAAAGTAATGCCGATGATGAACAAACCCAAGGTTAAATGCACTAAGTTTGGATGAATGGGGATTGTGTAAGGTAGCCCATTTGCCCCTAGTTGGACGTTTAATTGGTCAATTAATTCTGAGTTCATGGCAGAAGTCCTTCCTTTACCGCTTCAACAACTGGTACGGTGTGCAGTCCATATATCCACACCAGTTGATCACCGAGATATACCTGCAAGCCAACTATTATGGTTAACACCAATCCTGCAACCAAGTAATGAAAGGGGATTTTTAGGGGGTTGCGGAGACGAATGACGTAGCGCCATGCTGTTAGGGCGGCGATAATTCCCGAAAGTGACCAGCCAAGTAAGGTATGTAGATTCAAGACTGATTTAACTACTTCGTAAGGTTTTGCTAAACCAGCTTCAAACTGACCAAAAATAATCGCCACAAAAATGGCGATCGTTGCCACAAACATATTCCACCAACTCACTTCAAATAGGCGAGTTTTACCAGTTAAATAACCAATCACATCACAAGCAAACGCAAACAATACCATCGCAATTACGAAGTGAACAACGATGGGATGTATCGTATCTGGATAAGGTAAATTGTGGTCGTTCAAAGATGTAAGAAAATCAAACATTGCACTCTCCTAGACATATCTACTGCACCGCAGCTAAACTTCAATGATTGACATTACTCACATAAAAATAGGCATTCACGTATGACCAGAATTTGTTTATCAGATTTGCGAAGCGAAGTCCGGTCACTCCAGTATCAGCCCTGCTATCAACAAATTGGGTGAGGCTATTATTTATAGTCAATGATTGAGGTGAATTGATTTGTTCATATTGATACGCTACAACAGCGATTTTTAATTTACCTAACAAAATTGCTGTTGTCCGGCTATTTGGTGAGACCTATCTATTAGCTTAAGGATTTTTTCAATAGTTGTCAAAAGTAATTGCAACAAATTGATAAAAATATTGTCGCTAGCAAAGATAAGGGTTTTATAATGTATATTCCCTGGCTATTTCACTATATTGCATAGATGAAATATTTAAATGTGCAATAAAAACTTCTACTAATTATTAATTTGTAATTAACAATACAATAGCTATTTTATAAATAGAAAAGATTAATCAATAAAAACATATTTAGTATGTTTTATATTGTTGAAAACCTAAATCATTTATACGAAGTTTTAATATGTCTATAAACATTCGATTTGATTTAAGACTTACGCACCCAGATTTTCTGTTGAGACTGGGTGTAAGGGTGTAATACCAATTCTCTATGAAGTTGCACCAATAAATGATGTAGAGACGTTGCATACAACGTCTCTACAGTCCAGAATAAATGGCGTAAGGGTATAAGGATGTGAGGCGAATGGCACTAAGATAAGCGCAAATCTTTAAGGTATAAGCCTTTCAGGGTGTAAGGGGGTAAGGAAAACATCTAATAATTAAATCAAGATACCTCATAAATACTGTTCTTCTCATCACCCTTACACCCCTATACCCCTATACCCAGTTACAGCAGGAGTTTCATGTTTTCTTAGTGCCATTCGGGTGTGAAGCTTTCAAACATTTATACCCTTAATCTTCCGTTTTCGTGCGTAAGTATCTGTAGGTTGGGCAATACCCACCATATCCGTTGGCGGGCATTGCCTACGTATAATTGATCAATCAAATAGTAGCCCTGTCGTTTAAAGCTCTTTTACTTAACAACAGAGACACAAAGGTACAGACAACATCATTTAGATTCGGACAGTAAAAGTTAAACAGGGAGGTTAAGTCTCTCACACCACATAAATTAACTTAACCACATTAAGATGTTTGTTGGTGATTGTAATCTCTGCACTACTAAACGTAAAATCAAGTTGGCAATCTATTTTTTCACTCAGCCTTTAGACACAGCTTATAAACATAAGGCTTTTTCCTATTTGCAAAACCTAATTGCTAGTGAAGAGATAACAAATGTCTATTGTTATTCTCAATGGGCAAGAAAGTTTAATTTTTAACGATGTACATGAATGCCTGGCGCATAAGCTTCAATGACTTTGCCTGTGCGGGTACAACTGATCATCAAGTAATCACAACTTGGACATTGTGTTCTTGTTAGTTCGCTCTCTGTAATATAATAACGTTCAGCATTATTACCACAATTAGGGCAGTAAATTTTTTGTATTATTTGCATTGAAAAATCCCTGGTTTTAACTATTTTGATGCTATTTTCTAAATGAAACCAAAAAATATTTTGGTTTGTATAACCTAACAACCAAAAATAAATATGGCTGTTTATTTAACTAAAATTTTACATTTGAACAATTTTATTTACTTAAACCATTATCTTAGTATTTTGGTAATTTCACCATCTTACTTGGGATATATTGAGTTAGTGTGCTGAGACAATTTTTCATGGATATTGACTGATCCCCAATGTTAATGCTTTGAGTTACACCATGACTGTCTACGAAAAATACACAAAAACGGTATCCTTGTATTCAAAGTTTAAAAGCTGGAAAATACTGTATCTTTAGTAACAAAATATTTTTCTTAAGCTTCCCTTAATGTTTAAGCAGCGGTATCCTCAGGAGTATAGTTGAAGCAAAATTTACCATCCTACTGATTCAAGATATTAGTTATATTTGCTAATCTAGTGGTTGGTAATGGGTAATGGGGAGTAGATATTAGTGTTTTAATTATCTATTACCCACAACTTTTTCTTGATAGATTTTGGGAATTAGACATGAGAGGGATGGAAATAGTCGTAAATGGCTTGAGCCAGATGTGGGCCTATCCCTGGAACTTCGGCTATTTGTGAAGGTGTGGCTTGGCGAATATAGTCAACGGAGCGAAAATGAGCTAGCAACTGCTTTTGGCGGTGGTGTCCTAAACCAGGGATTTCATCTAAGCGCGATCGCTTCAGTTTATCACTGCGTTGCTGACGATGGAAACTCACAGCAAAGCGGTGGGCTTCATCCCGTAGTCGTCGCAACAACTGCACCCCTGGTTGTTCAGCATCAGTTTTTAAGGGTTGGGATTCCCCTGGTAAGAAAATCTCTTCGCGTCGCTTTGCTAAACTGATCACCCGCAAGTCTTCTAATAAGTTCATCTCTTGCAAAACAGCAACCACCGATGATAGCTGACCTTTACCGCCATCAATCATAATCAAATCAGGCCAGTCAGGATTTCCTACCCGCGATAATTGCGGATCTTCTGCATACTTGCGAAAGCGTCTTTGGATAACTTCCGCTAAACTGGCAAAATCGTCGGAATGTCCGATGGTGACAGTGGGATTTTTAATTTTGTAGTGGCGATAATTTTGCTTGGCGGGTAATCCGTCGATGAACACAACTTGGGAAGCTACCGCATTAGAACCTTGAATGTGAGAAATGTCATAACCTTCGATGCGGTGGGGTAAATCTGGTAAATCGAGAATAGTAGCTAAATCTTGAGTTGCTTGGTGATTGCGATCGCCTAATTTCTGCATTCTTTGCAATTCATACTGGGCGTTACGCTCTACCATCTCAATTAATTCTGCCTTAACTTGGCGCTGGGGTGTGAAGATTGTCACTTTTCTTCCCTTACGCTGGGTTAAGACATCGGCTAGTATCTCAGCGTCTGGTAACTCATGCTGGACTAAAATTTCTGCGGGAATTTCTACAGATTCCGCCGTTTGGTAATGTTCTTCTAGTACCCTTTGTAAAATAGCCCCTGGTTCAGCATGGGATTCAGCCACAAAAGCCAAGCGTCCCACCAATTGACCAGCGCGAATCTGGAATAATTGGATGCAGGCGTGTTGTGCGTCAGCTGCCAAAGCAATGGCATCCCGTGAAACCGTATCATCTGGTAAGGAAACCTTCTGTTCCGCCGTCAAAGACTTTAACCCAGCAATTTGATCACGAATCCGCGCCGCTACTTCAAAATTCAACGCCTCCGCCGCTTTCTCCATCTGTTCACTCAAGATATCAATCAATTCCTGAGTCCGTCCCTGAAACACCATTGCCACTTTCTGCACAGTTTTGCGGTATTCTTCTGGGGAAATCAGCTGTTGACACACACCAGGACACCGACCTAAATCATAATTTAAGCAAGGACGGTCTTTAAATAATGGCTGTGGGCGTTGTCGTAGGGCAAATATCCGCTTAGATATACGTAATATTTCCCTTAACAACCCAGAATCCGTATAGGGCCCGTAATATTTATCTTTTTCTTTACCTAGTTGTCGTTTTCGGGTAATGAAAATGCGCGGATAGTCTTCTGACCATGTAATACAGACATAGGGATACTTCTTATCATCCTTGAGCAGCACATTAAAGTATGGCTGATGCTGCTTGATTAAATTGGCTTCTAAGGCCAAGGCTTCAGCTTCGGTATCGGTGACAATAAACTCAATTTCTGTCACCAACTTGGCCATGGTGGCTATGCGTTCAGTTTTGTTGTACCCTTCGCGGAAATAGGAACGAACCCGCGATCGCAATTTCCGTGATTTCCCTATATATATAATGCGATCGCTCCCATCTCGCATGAAATAAACCCCTGGTTCCGGTGGAATTTCGGACAGACGGGCTTCTAAACGCTCTGGATCTTTCACCAGTGGTAGTATCTGAGCAGATGTTCTCACAATCTCCACCAGGTAATCTTACAAATTTACCTATACTTATTTTAAGAACAATTACTGCTTTGTGCTGAGTATACAGATTTTTATCAAGCAAATATAAAGTCAAAATTTACTATATTGTTAGTTTACATTTATACCAAGCTTTATAGATTTAGGATTTTCCGATTTTATATCTCATGCAATATTTTTTTAAGTCAATTTTTCTATTTCATAATCAAAATAAATAGTTTAAACAAATTGCCAAACAATATATAAATTTACCAATGCAGTAGTTTTCATAGACTGCACAAACTAAATCATAGAACAGTCTTTTGTCTAGCCTTTAAACAATGTAAGTCTTGCCTCAAGGCGGTTACAGCTAATGTAAATATAGTTTTCATGCAGTTTTAGTCAAGCCTAAACTATGAGAAATAACTTTATTTTTTTATGACCATCTAATTCTATAACGCATTCTTTAGCAAAGTAAAGAATATATGAAGCACTGATATTATTCCAGTTTTAAGGCTATTCTCAATTTTTATATTCATGAGTTTTATTAAGAATTTGTATTTTCAAATTAAGCAGATTAACGGATTCACATCTTTTCAGATTGTGAATATGATCGTCGATATAAATATTTACAGAGTTTTTGGAGTCCCAATTACATGAATGTTAATGACTTTGAAAATTACTACAAAGATGCTATGGCTGAAGCACTCAACGAACTTCAATCTGCTGTTCTGCTATTAGAACAGGTGCAACGTAAAATTCACATAATTGGCAGTTCTGTACAAAATTTAAATGAAAATATGGAAGAGTTTATTAATAAACAAAAAGCGCAATAAATCTATAAAAGCTATATGCAATTAACAACTAATTCCTGAGAAATTTTTATAAGCAAAGCATTCAGATTTATAGGTTTAACAAAGTAACCACGAGCGCCCAAATCGATAGCTCTTTTTTGATCAACTTTAAAAGCAAAACCTGAAACAACGATAACTGGTATCCTGGCAAATTCTTGCTGTTGCTGGATTTGCTCAAGTAAATAGTATCCATCAACATCTGGTAATTTCAAGTCCAACAAAATCAAGTCAGGCTGAAATTTCTCTATGGTTTTGAAAAAATTGGAGCCATCCGATAAACTTTGGACATGATATCCGCTATAACTCAGATAATCACTTAATAACATCCTATTGATATCATTATCTTCGACAATTAAGATCCGTTTTAGAGGCTGCAAATGAAATTGATGAGATTTTGTCAGTAAATGTACTGTCATTTTACCTACGGCTTTCGGCTAACAATGAAAAACCTTCGTTAAATACTGAAATCACTTGTGTTCAGAAATAATCAGATACATTTTAGAAAATAAAACTAGATAATGCCAATTCAGAGATTCAGCAATAAAATTTTGATTTCTAGCAGTAATTAGTAATTTTAGTTTAATATATAAAATTCAGCAAAATGCCATATTAATCCTTTAATTAGGTTGCTTTATTTCCACAAGTATCAATCCAATACTGTAAACTATGGGTTTTCAGAGTTTCACGTAAATATACTTACTGATTTTCCTGATTAGTAGTATTGATAACTGTTATGAGCATCAATGAGTCAGATTAAGAATGGGTAAAAAAAATGGGCTATTAGCCCCTTTGCTGAAATTTATTTGCTCTGAAAATCTAGAAATTGTCTTCTTTTGTTTCTTTTTTCAGCAAGCCCTCAGTATCTGTAGTGGACTGACATGACTAAAATGTTGCGATCGCCACTAGGGTGAGCATTGCCTACCGTATCATGGTTGTGGTGGGCGATGCCCTACGTATATTTATTGATCTTTCGTTTTCATGGGTAATTCCTAGATTAACAAAATGTCAGGGTTTTAAATCCCCGGCTTCTATCAAGCCACAACACGTAATTGCGAATTGCGTTGGCGTTAGCCTACTCTACGAGTTCTCCGCAGGCTATTGCGAATTGGTTTAAATACCGATGGCTTTTTGTTGTTGATAACGTTGTTTAAAGAGTTGCTGCTGTTTTTGATGATCCACGATTGGTTTAACATAACCCACAGCATGACGCTCAAGAGGCGTAATCTTACCCGTTACTAAATACTCCGTATCCATTGACCTCAATTCAGGTACCCATTGACGAATATATTCTGCATCCGGGTCAAATTTTTGTGATTGGCTGGCGGGGTTAAAAATCCGTAGTGGCTTGGGGTCCATCCCACTAGAAGCACTCCATTGCCAGCCGCCGTTGTTGGCTGATAAATCACCATCAATCAGCTTCTGCATAAAGTATTTTTCTCCCCATTGGGGATTAATTAATAGGTCTTTGGTGAGGAAACTGGCGACAATCATTCGACAACGGTTGTGCATCCAGCCGCTTTCGTTCATCTGGCGCATGGCTGCATCAACGATGGGATAACCTGTCTTGCCCTCACACCAAGCCTGAAAATGTTCATCATTGGTTTCCCAAGGGAAATTCTTGAAGGTTGCGCGGTAAGCACCATCAGCTAATTCTGGGAAGTTATACATGGCGTGTTGATAAAATTCCCGCCAGGCTAATTCTTGTTGCCATGTGCGAATAGAGGCGGTAGTTTCTTCACTGCGGCTATTTTCTAAAGCTTCTAAGGTTGCTTGCCAAACGGTGCGAATGCCAATGACACCAAATTTTAAGGCTGCACTTAGCTGTGATGTGCCGTTAACCGCAGGAAAATTGCGCTGTTCTTGGTATTCGGTGATGGCTTTGGCTGTAAATTCTGCTAACTTTGCTTGAGCTGCTGCTTCCCCTGGGGCAATTACCAAGTCTGCATCCCAGAAAAATCCTAAATCTTTCGCCGTGGGTAAGGCTTTTACTCCAGCTTTTTGAGCAAGTTCCTGCTCAGATTCTGTTAGTCCTTCGACATTGTGCAGGGTTTCTACTGGTTTAGCTTTAGGTTTGCTACTCCAATTTTTCCAAAAGGGGGTGTAAACGGTGTAAGGTGTGTTACTACCTGAACGGATTTCATCAGGGGAATGGAGTATTTGATCCCAGTTGTGGGTAAGACATTGGATACCTTTATCTTTAAGGGTAGCAATAATGGCGCGATCGCGTGTTTGTGAATATGGTTCCACATCCCAATTCCAAAACACAGCTTTGGCGTTCAATGTTTCTGCTAAGTGAGGGATAGCTTGCACTGGGTCACCATGCAGGATTAATAATTGGCTTCCTGCTTGCACATATCGCTGTTGCAACTCCTGTAAACTACCAATCATGTAAGTAACTCTAGCAGGGGCAACATCATCCCTTTCTAAAATATTAGGGTCTAGACAAAATACCCCCACGACCTTAGAACTTTGTTGTCTAGCGGTAGCTAGTCCTATATTGTCGGTAATACGTAAATCGCGGCGATGCCAAAATAAAACTAAGTCAGACATTTTCTAATTTTTATAGTTCGCTTGTACTAGATTAGACCTAGTAGTATTATTGAACATCATTCTGCTGACAAATTTCTTGGGGATTGGGGATTGGGGATTGGGGACTGGGTAAAATTTATGCTTGATTACCAATTATTAATTACTACAACTCCACTATGTCTATCGGAAATAGTGGCTTATTGTTTGAAGATGGGTTAAAGTTGAGTATACTCTTCTTAACACTTAATTTGTTATTCTGTCATGGCGACTTTGTTACTGGAAGACGGCACAATTGAGAGCAATTTAGATGAGATAGCTCGTGAACTTGCCCCATTGGGAGTTTACATCAAGCACTATGACCCTGGTACATCTATACTGTTTCCTCATCTTTTAATACAGGATGCTTTGACAGATAAAGAGAAGTGTCACATTGTCGATTTACACAACAGTGTGTTTGAGTTTATTCAGCAAGAAAATGGTTATCTTTGGTGTGATTTGCTGAATGTGCATCCAGGTTCGCCTAATCTCCAAACTTTAATAGCTACCTACGCCCAGTATCATACTCATACTGCGCCCGAAGCATTATACGCTTTGGCAGGTGAGATGATTTTTGGTTTTGTCAAAGCCGATGGTAGCCAAGTACAGCTTTTAGTCCAGTCCCAAGATTATCTTCATATTCCTTCTGGGGTAGAACATTGGTGTAGCCTGACTGCATCTTTAAGTTTTAAAGCCGTGCGTTATTTCACAGCAGCAGATGGCTGGGTTCCCAATTATACTGGTACTCAGTTAAACGATAGTTTAAATAAATAGAGTTAAAAGGTTACTATATCCAAGACTCCGTGATTGGCATCTAAGGTGACAGGTACACCTACAGGTAGGCTGGCATTTTGTTCACCATGACCAAAGGGTAAGTCGGAGACAATGGGAATACCCAAATCGGCCAGGCGATCGCGTAGAACTTCTTCTGTGTTAAAACTAGGTATATTTGGGGCTGCTTCGCATCTGGTGAAGCTTCCTAAAGCAATACCTTTGACTTTTGCCAAAACACCACTTAAACGCCACTGCGTCAGCATTCTATCGATACGGTATGGTGCTTCTGTGACATCTTCCAAGGCTAAAATTACGCCATCAAAGTTAGGTTGAATCGGTGTGCTTAAAAGATGGGTAGCCACCGTGAGATTACCAGGCAGCAAAATGCCAGTAGCCACACCACCGCCCCAACCGCAGCCTTTAAGGGGTGCAATAGCTCGTCCTTCTACCAAATTAAATAGGCGCTCAGTTGACCAGTCTGGCTCATCTGCTAAGGTTGTGAGTACAGGGCCGTGAACACCGGATATACCTGCGTTATAAAGACTCCACAGCAAAGCCGTAATATCAGAAAAGCCTATCAACCACTTTGGGTCTGAGTTGATTTGCCAATGCCAATCTTCTAAGATGCGTGTGCTACCAAAACCACCTCTGGCGCAGAGAATACCGCGACAATTAGGGTCTTGCCAAGCAGAAGCTAACTGATGACGACGCACTTCATCTTTATTAGCCAGATATCCCCAATGATGATCAATATCTGAACTAATTTCTATACGATAACCCCGCGATCGCCAAATTTCTACACTCTGCTTCAAAGCCGCAAATTCTCTTAAAGCACCACTAGGGGCAATAACTTGCAGTAAGTCTCCGGGTTTGAGGGGTTCAGGTAAGATGGTCGATTTCATCAATAATTTTTGCAAAAGTCAAAATTCATACTGAGTAGTAATCAAAAATCTTAGCTGAGAGATGATTACTCAATACTGTTTTAATATATATTTCTTTATGGGAATAACCGGAAAATGAGTGTAAGGGTAAATGATTGTTTTTGGTTACGGGTTTTTCCTGTGATTTTGAATTCCCAGAAGGGATTGACAGCTAATTATGTTATGAATATCCAAATTTGGGTATCCCAAATCACACAATTTTTCCGTCATTTAATTAGCGCTAATAGTCGGATTGGTTTACTGAGTATCTTTTTGAGTTTGTGTCTATTATTTTTATCTGGTTGCCAAGGTACAGTCAAGCAGGAGAACGGAGTAATTCATTTAACACTGTGGCAAGGAATCAACCCGCCAGCAAATCGAGATGTATTTGAAAAATTAGTTGCAAAATTCAACCAGACTCATGCGGATGTGCAAATAGAATCTATCTATGCAGAAGGATTGCCTAAAATACTGACGGCAGTTGTGGGTAATGTGCCTCCTGATATCTTGTTATTTTATCCACAAACTACAGGTCAGTTAGTAGAGTTAGGAGCAGTCCGCCCTTTAGATGACTGGCTAGACAAATTGCCAGAGAAATCACAGATTGTTCCCAGTCTATTTGAAGAAATGCAGTTAGACGGTCACATTTGGTCAGTCCCACTGTACACCGCGAATATGGGTGTTTTCTACCGTCCTCGGCTGTTTGAGGAAGCAGGAATCACAGAAATACCAAAGACTTGGGAAGAACTACGACAAGTTGCTAAAAAATTAACCATAGACCGTAATGGTGACAAACGACCGGAACAATATGGCATACTCCTACCCTTGGGAAAAGGAGAATGGACTGTTTTTAGTTGGTTGCCATTTCTCTGGGGTGCGGGAGGGGAAATAGTCACAAATAAGCAACCCAATTTAACTAGTCAAGCTGCTGTCACAGCCTTACAATTCTGGCAAGACCTTATCAAAGATGGTTCAGCCATGCTTTCGTCGCCAGAACGAGGTTATGAAGAAGATGCTTTTGTTGGGGGTCGTGTGGCGATGCAAATTACAGGGCCTTGGACTTACATCATGAAATCTAACATTGATTATCAAGCCTTCCCTATCCCTAGCAATATTAAATCAGCTACAGCAATTGCTGGCAGTAATTTTTATGTTATGAAAACTCAGCCAGCAAGAGAAGAAGCTGCACTCAAATTTTTAGAATATGTTTTAAGCGAAGAGTTTCAAACGGAATGGAGTATTGGCACGGGCTTTTTACCTGTGAATATTAAAGCTGCTCAAAGTAAAGCTTATCAGCAATTCATTCACAAACAACCAGTTTTAAAGGTGTTTCTAGAGCAAATGTCAGTAGCACAAACTCGACCGATAATTTCTCAATATAATCGTTTATCTGATAGTCTTGGTCGAGCGATAGAATCAAGTTTATTGGGTGAATCAGTGCAACAAGCTCTCCAAACATCTCAAAAGCGGTTAGAACTTATTTGGGTTGAGAAATGACTATAACCTGCGTATTGTATTATACGAAGGTTGGTTTAGTCTGAGAGAAAATTATGCTTACATTACCTATGCCAAGTTTTTTAAGTAGTTATTGGGAAAGTTCATTCAACTTAAAACAGCACATCCAAGAGTTTTTACAATTAGATGCAGAAATATTAGAAACAAAACTAGAATTCGGTCAGCAACAAATGGCTGAATTAGGTCACAAGGATTTTGATTGGGAACAAGCTACAGCCTTTTATCGAGATAAAGTAGGGGAAGTTTACTTATTTGAATTGGGTGCATGGCATCTAGCTAGTCATGATTACATTGGTGATACCTTACGTCTGATTGCTGATCATGCTCACGGTTGTGTGTTAGATTTTGGGGGAGGTATCGGAACTCATGCTATTGGTGCGGCTCTTTGTCCCCGTGTTGAGCAAGTAGTTTATTGTGATATAAATCCGATTAACTTTGATTTTGTCAAGTATCGAGCTGAGAAATTGGGTCTGAGTGAAAAAATTATTTTTTGTGTAGAGATACCCCCACAAAAAACCTTTGATACTATCATGTCCTTTGATGTTTTAGAACATTTACCAGACCCAAGTCAACAGTTACTAGAGTTTCATCAGATTTTGGCAGATGAAGGTAAGATGATTCTCAATTGGCATTTCTTTAAAGGTTTTAATCAAGAACATCCTTTTCATTTAGATGATCCGCAGGCGATAAATACATTTTTTAAAACCATTCAAAGTAATTGCTTAGAAGTTTTTCATCCTTACCATATTACGGCTCGTTGCTATCGTAAATGGAAGTAAAGTCCTGATTGGGGAATGGAAGATATATTTTCTCTAATCTAGGACTTACGCATGAAAACGAAAAATCAAGGATTTGGAGAAGGGTGTAGAGGTGTCAATGTTTAAAACCCTTACACCCCTATACCCTTACCCCCTTACACCCAGTCTCAACAGACAACCTGGATGCGTAAGTCCTATAATCCTCTGCTTTCCCCAAGAGTTGTTGATTAAAATTTCATCAGGATGTTCTTAAACCATTGTTCCATGCGATCGCCCATAGCTTGAGAAGAATATTGAGTTTCAGCTTGCTGGCGACAGGCGCGACGGTCGATTTCATTTAGGCGATGAATGGCTTCTACCAAGCCTTCCACGCTGTCTGGTTCTACTAAAAAGCCTGTTTTGCCGTCTTGGACAATTTCTGTTAAACCACCCCGACTATAGGCTATCAGAGGTACTCCACAGGCCAGCGCCTCAAGTGCTACGTTGGGATAAGCCTCAATCCATCGGGGAGTGATAAAGACTGCTCGACACTGACCTAATTGGTGTTGTAGTTCATGGGTGGATAAAAAGCCCACATATTCTATAGGTGCGTCAGGGTATGTTTGACAAATCTGCTCCCAGTAAGCCTCATTCTGTTTCAAACCGAAGATTTTCAGGGGAATTCCGGTGATATTGGCCGCTGCGACTGCATCTTCTAGACCTTTTTCCGGTGCAATTCTCCCTACCCATGCTAAGGCAGAACTTGGTTCACCACAAAACGTATAAGCTGATATATCCAGCCCATTTAACAGACAGTGACATTTTTCGGCAAATGTAAAAGTAGCGGCTTGTGTTTTGCCGTGGACACCAATTGTACCTGGAAAATTATTGGCGACCTTTTCAATCATATCGTCCATCACATCTGTTAAGGAACCCATGCTGATGAGATGGGCGATGGGACGATGAAAAAATGGTGTTAAATATAATGGTAACCAATCATAAGAAAAATTCACTATCAAATCATAGTCTGTTTGCACTTGACGAGCATAGTCCCACATATTGGCCAAAACAGAGTTAGTCGGGACAAAAATTGGGTCGGTACGATTTTGATTTTGGGCTGATAATTGTAGTTTCCCTGGAATTTCTTTAATGGGTAATGAACTAATAGCAGAACCTTGTGGTGCTACTATTTCTAATTTGTGTCCTCGCCGCAAAAACTCTTGTGCAATATTAAATAAAGTAAGTTCTACTCCCCCTCCTAATCCTGTGCCTAAAGCACCAATGGGAGTAGACACAAATAATAATTTGTAAGTTTGTGATACCATTTAGTTTAAGTTGAAACTAGAATTAATTGAGTGATACAAGTAAGCAAGCGACAATAAATTAAGGCATATTAATTAAGCTAAAAAATAATCTGGCTCATAGTAAGGTATAAGCCTCACTGTGAGCCTTCTATAATTAATGCTGCTTTAATTAATTTAACGTGAATTCGACGGCTGAAAAACCCCTCTCCAAACCTCTCTCCTTGCAGGGGAGAGGCTTTGAAATCTTGATTTTTCGTCGATATTTCGTGCTATTTGCTCCCCTCTCCGTGTCGGAGCGAAAAGTCTGTAGCTTGCTTCCCGTAGGGTGCGGAGGCTTCCTCCGAACAGAACTTTTCAAGACAGAGGGGTTGGGGGAGAGGTCAAAAAAGACTTATCGAACTTACGTTAATTTAATGATATCAAACTAGTGTCACCTAATTTTACTAACCAGAAACTTTAGCTACTGTAGATGGTCTTGGTGGGTTAACTTGCAACTTTTTAAACATTGCTTCCCGTGCTTGTACAGCCAAACTATCATCTAGAGGTTGTAAAGTAATTGGTTGCTGATACTTTAACCGCAATGCTGTTTGAATCAACCAATCAGCCACAAAGGGGTTTTTGGGTAATAGTGGGCCGTGGGAATAGGTTGCTATGGCATTTTGATAAAATGCGCCTTCTGTACCATCTTCACCATTATTACCTAAGCCATAAACCACTTTTCCTAAAGCTTCCACCTTACCTAACTTAGTGCGTCCGCCGTGATTTTCAAAACCCACTAAATAGGCTTTGCTTCCTGTCATTTCCTCTAAATCTTTTGCTAGACGACTGGCCGTAACTTCAATTACCAAGTTACCGATACAACGTTTAGTATTTTCACCAGGATGGATAGAAACTAAATCCAGTATTCCTAAACCTTCAATACGTTGTCCTAAGCCTGGTTCGTAATAGTGTCCTAATAACTGGGGTGAACCACAGGTAAAAACTCCTGGTGTACCATTGTCGATTTTCTCACGCATCGCGTCAGCTTTCGCACCTTGCAAATCGCGCATGACGATTTCTTGCTGTCTGTCTTGTGCGCCACCACCAACTATCACATCTACAGACTTAATATCTTCTGCTGTGGAGTTTTGGTCTAAAGGTAATACTTTCACCATATATCCCCGCCATTGGGCGCGACGTTCTATAGTAATCACATTACCGCGATCGCCATAGGTACTCATTAATGTAGGATATAGCCAACCGATAGTTAATTCTAGGGTCATATTTTTTAAATGGGGAGATGAGGGAGTAGGGGAGCAGGGGAGCAGGGGAGCAGAGGTAGCAGGGGGAGCAGAGGGAGCAGAGGGAGCAGGGGAAGTAAAAAAGAATAACTATGGACTATGGACTATGGACTATGGACTATTGACCAATGACAACCGACAACTGACTAATTTAAAGAATTTTCCTACCTGTGAGGACTTCGCGCACTTCTAGCATGGCGGAATAGGTGGGGAGGATGTGCAGGGTTTCGGTGGCTGGGGTGTGTTCTAAAGCTGTGGCGATCGCTTGACGCAAATCTGCTTCGACAATTAAATTGAGATTACTCTGCGCCGATTTTTCACTATAACGCAGACGTAACGCCATATCATAGACGCGATCGCCACTGACTACTAAGGTTCCTCCCCGTTCGACTAGTTTTTCTGTATCTACGTCCCAAATCCAAGATACATCTGTGCCATCGGGTGTGCGATCGTTTAATACTAATAGGGTGGTTTTATCTGTGCTTTGAGTAACGACGCGAATTGTTTCATTTGTCCCCACAGGATTTTTTGATAATAAAATTCTGACGCGTTTACCATCAATCACTAAATCTTCCGCACGACCAAAAGCCGCCTGGAAATTATTAATAGTATCTCTAATTGTGGTTTCATCCACACCTAATTCAATAGCGGCGGTGGTAGCGGCTAAGGTGTTGTATTTGTTATATAAACCAACGAGAATTTGCGACCATTCCCTACTGGCTAAAGTGGGTTGACTCTTAGTAAATCCGCAACTGGGACAAGTAAAATCTCCCAAGTGGGATAAATACACACCTTGGTAATCTAAAGAATGTCCACATTGAGGACAGTAGATAGAATCAACGGCGTGAGGAATGGCTTCTAAATAATGTTCTGGTTCATTTAAGCCAAAGAATAAAACCTTTTGGGGTAACTGCTGGCCGAGAAGGGATAAAGTCGGGTCATCAGCATTGGGAATGACTACTGTTTCTCTGGGAAGGGTCGAGATAACCTTTGTCCACCGCTTGCTGATGGTGTCTACTTCACCATACCTATCAAGTTGGTCACGGAACAGGTTTAAACAGAGGATAATTCGTGGCTGGAGTGGTTTTAAGACTCTGGGAACAATATTCTCGTCTACTTCCAGAATGGCATAATCCACATCTAGCGTCCCCACCAGGTTAGTGCTGTCTAGCAACGCGGTCATTAACCCATTTTCTAGATTTGCACCTGTGGAGTTATGACAAACACGGTAGCCTTTATTTTCTAAAATAGTGCATAACAGCAGTGCTGTGGTGGTTTTGCCGTTAGTCCCCGCAATGATGATGACCCCATTTTTCACCTGCTGACTCAATAATTGCAGCAACCGGGGTTCAATGCGACGAGCGATAGACCCTGGTAATACACTAGCAGCACCGAGACGGAGCGATCGCACTAAAAACGTCACACTTTTCGCCAGCAACACCGCAAAACCCAACCGCAGCCTATCTATAACTTTGATTTTATTTGCCACATCCATACCCTAATTTATTAATAGTCATTAGTAATTAGTCAATAGTCCATAGTCAACGGTCAAAGGTCAACAGTCAACATTCCCCACAGATCCCACTAGGCGCTATCTTAAAAAATAGTATACGGGCGTAATTATATATCCAGCCCAGGTTGCCCCATTCAGCACAAACCGAAGACAAACAGTAGCTTGTAAGGTTCATTTTGATGAATAGTATAGAGTTTTCTTTTTTACATAGACAGATTGCTGACTGGCGACGGTTGGTTTTTAAAGGCCTGTGTTTGCTTATATGTCTATTGATTGTAGGAATACAGCCAGCCTTTGCAGGTATTAACGATGATGTATACGACGGCAATATGTTCGTGGTTTATGCGGGTAATGGATCGTTAGTGCCATCCAGATTTACTTTAGCCCAATCGTTAGCAGAACATAAGCCAATATTTCTGGCATTCTACTTGGATGACAGTAGCGATTGCAAACAATACGCCATTGTAATTTCACGGGTGCAAGAATTCTACGGTAAAGCCGCAGAAATTATCCCCATCAGTGTGGATACAATCTCATCCAAAAAGACTTACGAACCCACCGAACCAGGATATTACTATTCTGGAGGCGTGCCTCAAGTTGTAGTGTTTAATCAGTCCGGTGAGGTAGTCTTAAACAAGAAAGGTCAAGTTCCTTTTGAAGAAATCGATGACAGACTACGAGAAGTATTTGATTTATTACCACGCACCGAATCAGTACAATTAAAAAGGCGATCGTTCAATGAGTTTAGTAGTGAGTTAGCCAAGTAACTTCGGGGGTAGACCAAATTGGTCTGCCCAAATTTTTAGTGATATCTGTTACTGTATTCCCCATCATGCCAAGAGATAATGTCGAAATATCAACAGTTCAGAGTCAATAGTCAACAGTCGAAAACTAGAACTAATGACCAACGACCAATGACCAATTAAGTGTGTTCTGATGTCAAAGGTTTATACCACCGAAGAACTAATCCACATCTTGGCAGCTGAACGCCTAGCTTGCCTTAAAGGAGAGCGTCTAAAATTAGAAGTAACAGTTTCTGGTAATCCTATAATTGACCAGTTTATCAGAACAGATGGACTACAAAAATTTACTGCCTATCAAGATTTTAAAAATGCCATACATGACTATCAAAGAGAATATCAAATTTCCGGTATTCTTTGGAAAGAAATTTCCATAAAGGGCAAAATATTACGTTATCCAGAAGTAGATACCCAACTGATTGCTTTAAGTAGTGATCTAGAAATATTACAATCTGCTAAAAATTCCATCTTAGAATTTTGGTATGAAGCCTCAGCCGGGATGGATTTATATTTAAGCTTTAATAATAATAAACAACATCAGTTAATTTTTATGTCTGATGTAGAAAGAATTGTCCAAAGAACAGAATGGGCTACTTTATGGAAATCAGAAAGTTCTAATTTTTTAGAAATAGTTTTACAGTTGGGATGGGGTAAACCAGAAGAAGCCAGTTATAAACGCGGTAGACCAAACTCAGGTAGTGAGTTTATTCATGCAGTTAATCCTGGTAATCATCCTATTGGGTAATTGGTTAGTTTGGAAGCAAATTGGAAGAAGATTGATGCGTTACGCGGTTGTAATTGAAAAGGGTGAAACTAGCTATGGTGCTTATGTACCTGATTTACCAGTATGTGTAGCTGTGGGTGAAACTTTAGAAGAAGTTAAACAACTGATTACAGAAGCTATTGAGTTTCATATAGAAGGAATGCTTGTCGATGGGTTACCTATTCCTCAACCCACAAGTATGACTCACGAAGTTGAAGTCTTAATGTCATGACCAAAATAGAGATAAGACAGTTTCCCTATTTTGGCAAATGCCTATAAATCAATCACTAATAATATCTGTATTAGTTGGTAATCGGTAACAGGTAATGGGAAAGACCAATTACCTGTTACCGACAATACCAAGCATATTTCCAGCAATTAGCAGGACTTAATTTACATTTCCTAATTACTTATCCTTGCACTTGACACAGCAATAAACCAAACCACTGATTTGCATCAGTCCAGGTCTGGACAGGTATTAAACCTTTGGCTGCGAGTTGTTGCTGAATGCTGTCGAGATTAAATTTGCGGGAAATTTCGGTGAGGATGGTTTCACCTTGGGCAAGATTGACGGTGAGATTGAGAGACTTTAATTGGACAGTTTGCGATCGCTCACTTTTCAAGTGCATCTCAATGCGCTGTTCACTCTCATTATAAAATGCCCAGTGTTTAAACTGTGTCGTATCAAAATTTCCCTCAAAACTTCGGTTTAAATGTTCCAACATATTGAGGTTAAACTCTGCGGTGACTCCTTGACTGTCGTCATAGGCTGGTTCCAAAATCTCCTTGGGCTTTTGCAAATCCACTCCCAATAAGAAATATTCACCGACATTTAAAGTTGCTCTAATTTGGGACAAGAAGACATCACACTCTTGCAGATTAAGATTACCCAAGGTACTACCAATAAAACAAATCATCCTACTAGATAATTTTTTGGGAGTCAGTTGTGCAAGCGCTAATTCATAAGTTCCCGCTAGCGCATAAACTTCTAGGGAAGGATAGTCTTGAAGTAATTGCTTGGCGCTACTTTCCAAAATCCCTGCACAAACATCAATCGGTAAATAACGCAGAGGATAATCTAGTTGCTGATAAGCATCCAGTAATATACGAGTTTTGGTAGAGTTACCGCTTCCCAGTTCTACTAACTCGCAAGCACCAGTAATTCGAGCAATTTCACCCGCAAACCTTTGTAAAATAGCCGTTTCTGTGCGTGTCACGTAATATTCAGGTAACTCACAGATACGCTCAAATAATTCAGAACCTCTGTCATCATAGAAATAACAAGGGGGTAAAGTTTTGGGTGTTTGAGCTAACCCCCTTACCACATCACCCCCAGCAGTAGATGTAACTACGCGGGTTGGCGCTTGCAAACGCTGTATTTGCAAACGTTGTTCAATGCTGTTAGTAGCTTTCAGTACTGACATTTAACCTCCGGATGCTGGATGTAAGAGATTGCCCTGAAAGACGAATCTTTACACTAGCCAGTGAAACATATAGCCATAATAAATAACATCACGCTACAGCAGGAATACTTAAACTTTAAAGCTATATTTAAGGTTTTTGTCCAAAAAAGTGCCGTTAGCGATAGCGGGGCTTTCACCCTATCCTGAGTAAGAATTTTTATCTCACTTTCTCATTCCTGTTTCATTTCTCATATATAAAACTCCCAAAACCCTGTAGCTTCTCCTAACGGAGTGGCTACATCATTTCACGACTAATTTTGAATTGATTCATCTTTAATCCCTCACACAACGAAACCCAGCAAAAATCTGACGAACCTGGGGATGATACCAATTGCGGAAACTAGAACGTAGCACCCAAGGACGCGTTGCCCAACTACCACCTTTTAACACACGATGTTTTTGGTCAAAATAAACTTGCGCGTAACCTTTGTATGGGTAACTTTGAAAACCTTTGTAACCATCAAACCATGACGCTGTCCACTCCCAAACATTTCCTAAAGTGTCATATACACCATAGGCACTTTGACCAGCATGGTAAGCATTGACTGGGGTGGTTTTATCGCCTAAACCTCGTCGTAGTCCATCACAATTACAATTTTGAGGTGTGGGGATATCTTCCCCCCAAGGGTAGGTGTGGCGACAGTTAGCTTTGACATTCCAACTTGCGGCTTTTTCCCATTCAGTTTCTGTGGGTAAACGCTTACCAACAAACCGTGCATAAGCTTCGGCTTCATACCAACTAACACCATATACTGGGTGATTCTCCGTGGTAGAGCTTAGGTGATTCCAGTAAAGTGGTTGTATTACTTGCTCCGTTTGTAACCATTCCCAACCTGCTACTGACCACCATTCAGGGTTTTGATACCCTCCAGCCTCCATAAATACTTGATATTCACCACAAGTCACAGGGTAGCGGTCAATCCAGTAAGTATCTAAATAAACTCTATGTGCTGGACGCTCATTATCTAAAGCATCAATGGAATCGTTACCCAACTCAAACTCACCTGCTGGAATTTCCACCATCTCCCCCACAGAATTGAAAGTTTGACCATTGACTATTGACCATTTACCATTGACTATTGACCGTTGACTATCAAGTAATTCCAACACCATAGTTATGATTTCGCAGTGTTGGCTTTCGTGCTGAATTAAAAAGCGCCAAAGTCGCTCTTGCTGTAGAATATCAGCTACTTCTAGATATTCCAGCACTTTTGCTCTCACTGTATCCAAGTAATAAATAATTTCTGCTATTTCTGGTAATTGGACTCGTTGCGTTTTCGGTAAACCATCAGCTGCGAATAACTGACGATATTGGGGAAATAAGCATGGTAAATCAGCACTGTGTTCTAATACCCACAGAGATTCAATATAGGCAATATGTCCTAAATGCCAACCTACAGGACTGAAATCAGCATGAGGTTGACAACAGAATGTAGCTGCATCCATACCTACAAATAAACTGAGGGTTTTAGTGCGACATTCCTCCAAAGCAAAAGCAATCAACTCTTTCACACTAGATGCTTTCAATTTTGATATCACAATCCTCTCCCACACTGATAATGCTATTTTCTGGACAAGCAGTCCAATTACCTGCAAACAATGGTTCAGATGCAATAATGACAGAATTAGGAAAAGTCAAATCATCTTTGAGCCAATACAGCGATGGCGGTGATGAAGATGAAGCAAAGCGGGAGGCGATGAGGCGATCGCCATCACTAAAAACTACATTTGCAGAAGCATTAACTTGATGACGTTTGGCCATCTCCCACAGCATTAGTAAAGTGTTACGTAACACCGACTCTACAGAACGATGTTTATTACTTTGTATTTGAGAAAGTAGTAATGCAAAAATATGCTCAGAATCAGTACTACCATTGATATGTTCGTAAAAATCTGGGGTTAAAGTACTGCGGAGTTTACGATGTAAGGTCTTGCGAAAATTCTCAATGTACCCATTATGAATAAATAAGGATTTCTTATAATTGAACGGCTGACAGTTGGCAAAATCTAGAGCTTGTCCTGCTGTCGCACTACGAACATAAGCTAAAACACACTTAGATTCCACATAACGGCTCAGACTCGGCAAATTAATATCGTTCCAAATAGGGAGAGTATTTTTATAGGTAAAAGGTTCAGTATCTTTTTGGCTATGATACCAACCCACACCAAAGCCGTCTGCATTTACCACCCCAGAAGTCATTTCACGGGGTTGGTAACTTTGAACTATCAACGAATGTTCTGGTTTATATAAGAGATATTCCAGAGAAACAGGCGAACCAAGGTAGGCAAGTAGACGGCACATAATGAAAGAATTTGCTCCTAATTCCTGTATAGAATAAACTGTGTTGAGCATTATTGACGTAATACCGCATCAATTTCAGTCATTCGTCAAGTGACCAATGCCCAATATCACTCACCTTAAGCCCCCACATAATTCAGAAATCAAACAGTAGCCATATATTTTTAAGTCGTTGCATAAATGAGGGATGAATTGGGACTTTTGTACAAAGCAGAATATTGATTCTTTGCGTCTACCCTGCGGGTTCCGCTTGCGGTATGCGTGTTAGCGTTAGTGGGGCGTAGCCCGACAAAAATCATCCCACTAGTCGGCAACGCCAGTTTTAAAAGACGAATAAGGCGCAAGTTAGAGACTATTTATTAGAGACTATTTATAATCTCATAGAACTCGTCTTTACCTTCGTTCAAAAGCATCAGCGAGATTGTTTCCTTATTTTATGGGTCGCCCGGGATTCGAACCCGGAACTAATCGGTTAAAAGCCGAGTACTCTACCGTTGAGTTAGCGACCCTTGCGGTTTGTTTCGCAACTTTGCCATCATAGCATAAACATCCATAGACTTGTAAAGGGGTTTTAGAAAAAACTTGCCGATAATCTTACAGATGCTTTGTAGCTAGCTCCTGGCTCTAGCACTGTCAGCTTTTCACCAGTATTGAGGGAGTTACGAGGAGCGCTCCAAGGTTCTAGACAATAGAATTCTTTGCCCTTCAGCGTCCAAAATACCAACATTGAAAAAATATCATCAGCCTCCAAAGTTAGTTTAAAGTGCCGATTACGGTCGATGACACTAGCAGACTGACTGGTGATGTGACCAAACGCAAAATCCATTTCATCACGGTTAAAGTCAAAATTGCCATTAAAGGGATGAACTTCCTTTGTTTGCTGGTCTTGATACTCCTGGGAGGGAATGTCAAACTCCAGTTGATTTTTATCCCCAGTCAAGAAGTAAGGATGGAACCCAGCCGAGAAGGGCAATTGGGTAGATGAGAGATTTTGGTACTCCTGGCGAATTTCTAGCGTATTCCCTTGTAGTACGTAAGTGAATACTAGTTGGAAATCGAAAGGATAAACCGCCTTTGTATGTTCGTTGCTGCGGAGAACTAACGTCAGTGCAGCAGTGTCCTTAGTGGTCTGCTCAACTACCTCCCAGGGCAAATCACGGGCAAACCCATGTTGTTTGAGTGTGTACTGCTGACCGTTGAGGGTGTAAGAATTATCCGGTAAGTTACCGCAGATGGGAAATAAAATTGGTACTCCACCTCTGACACTCAAATCTGGATGAGTGAAGCGTTCAGCGTCTAGGTAGAGAATTTCCTCTCCCTTCACACGCCAACGAGTAATAATACCGCCACGTTCTGGTACAACTTCCAGTTGAGAACCAGCCGTTTCATCAGAAAGGATATAGGTTTTGTACTGTTGCTGTTGAATGGCAATACTAAACACAAGTTGAGTCCTCAGAGGCTAGGGGCTAGAGGTGAGGTGTTGGGGTTCAGAGGCTGAATATATAATTCCTGCTCCCTCATCCCCAATCCCCAGTCCTCAATTTATTCGTCTTCTGCGAAGACAAAGCGATATAATTCGCTGGGGTCTGGTTCAGGGCTACTTTCTGCGAACTTCACCGCATCGTCGATAACGTCCTGAATCTTGCGCTCGATGGCTTTGAGTTCTGCCTCATCTGCCAAGTTCTGCTCTATCAGATAAGCTGCTAGCTTCTTAATTGGGTCACGGGAAAACCAAAATTCTTTCTCAGCTTTACTACGCATTTCGTCTGGGTCTGCCAAGGAGTGACCACGGAAACGGTAGGTTAGGGCTTCTATTAAAGTTGGGCCTTCACCCGCACGCGCACGGGCTACAGCTTCTTGAGCGACTGCACGCACCGCCAGCACATCCATACCATCTACTTCTACGCCAACCATGTTAAAGACGCTGGCTTTTTTGTAAATTTCTGGGTCAGAAGTTGCCCGGTCGTGAGCCATACCAATAGCCCACTTATTATTTTCTACCACGAAAATAATCGGCAGTTTCCACAGAGCAGCCATATTGAGAGTTTCAAAGAACTGCCCGTTGTTAGCAGCGCCATCACCGAAGAAACAAGCTGTTACTTGGTCGGCGTTGGGGTCTCCCAATACTTCCCGGCGGTATTTACTTTGAAAAGCTGCGCCAGCTGCTACAGGAATTCCTTCCGCTACGAAAGCATAACCACCTAATAAGCCATGTTCGGCGGAAAACATGTGCATAGAACCGCCGCGCCCTTTGCTGCAACCTGTGGCTTTGCCAAATAACTCTGCCATGACTTCTCTAGCAGGGACTCCAGCGCTCAAAGCATGAACGTGGTCGCGGTAAGTACTGCTAACAAAGTCTTCCCCTGGTCGCATTGCTTGAATGACACCAGTAGACACTGCCTCTTGTCCGTTGTACAAGTGGACAAAACCAAACATTTTGCCTCTGTAGTACATTTCGGCACATTTGTCTTCAAAAAAACGCCCCAAAGTCATGTCTTCGTATAAAAGCAATCCTTCTTCTTTGGTGATTTTGGCGTTGGCGGTATTAAATTTAGGTATTGTGCGTTCTTGAACCATTATTTTTTAGTATTCCTGTCTAAAATCGAAATTTACCATTTTAAATAGGTTGTTTTCTGAGCAATTTTATTTTCCCCAGTAGGGTTTACTAGAGTGAACAACCAACATTTTCTACACCACAAAGAGTTAGGGGAAATAGTAGAGAGTAAATGGGGGAATTTTGTGTTTATGGGACATTTATCTAGGAATATCTCACTGTAACAACAATATTCTTTTTCTCAGTCTGACTCATCCCTATTTCAGTTCATAGACTATCACCCAGAATAGCTCGGTTTCTGCATACCGATGAACAATTTCCAGGAAATTAAGAGTGACGACTCCTCAATGTATATGAGGATTCAGTTTTGATTTTCCTTCGGGTAAAGTGGTGTAGCCATACTGATTTCCGTAGTTAGAAGACAGAGGAGAAGGGAAATTAAGATGTAGGGAATTTTTCTGCCCAGGCTATGCCAATAGTGATTACATCGGATACCTATATTTGTGTAGTTGCCATAAAAATATAGTTATGATATTATCTTGTTCTTTCTGTTATCCGCATCTACCATTAACAATGGTGCATATTTAACCCCTTAATCAGAAGATTGTCTGATACAGGATTAATTGTACCTATGTGTAAGCACAACATTAGTCATCAAAAACAATGATTCTTATGTTGGTTTTACAGTAATTTAATTATTGATAACAGTTATTTTCAGCAGAAATACTAAGAATTAAGACAAAACATCAACATTTCCTAGCCAAGGAATAAAATATGACACAAATTTTTGGGAAGATACAAAAGTAATTGTTGCAATATACACTTATAGTGTAAGTTCACCACGGTATTATTCACCGTACGATTATGGCACGGTTTTACAAGCCTGGAATGGTCTAGGTGAATTATGTTGATCACGGTGCAGGGGAAGTACGCTGTGCGAATTCCGCTAGATTACTACCGAATTTTAGGGCTACCGTTAGCGGCAAGTGATGAACAACTGCGACAAGCATACAGCGATCGCATTGTCCAATTGCCACGACGGGAATATTCTCAAGCAGCTATTGCTTCCCGTAAACAACTTATAGAAGAAGCTTACGTGGTTTTATCAGATCCAAAGGAACGCAGCAGTTACGACCAGTTGTATCTTGCTCACGCCTACGACCCAGACAACACGACTGCGACCAAAGTAGCCGTGGAAAATCGTGGGGACAGCAACAATGGTCATTTCGATGTCCAAAGTCTGAGCATCGAAATTTCCTCCGAGGAATTAATTGGTGCTTTATTAATCCTGCAAGAGTTGGGAGAGTATGAACTCGTACTCAAGCTAGGTCGTAATTACTTAGGTAATCAAAACGGCACAGCGTCCACCAGAAATGGCAATCATCGCACACCTGAAGAATTTCTCGATGGTTCTGAACGTCCAGATATTCTTCTGACTGTTGCTTTGGCATCATTAGAACTAGGCCGGGAACAATGGCAACAAGGCCACTATGAAAACGCTGCTGTGTCTTTAGAAACTGGTCAAGAAGTGTTGTTTAGTGAAGGCATCTTCCCCAGCGTCCAGGCAGAAATTCAGGCTGATCTTTACAAATTGCGCCCTTATAGAATTTTAGAATTACTTGCCTTACCCCAAGAAAAAACCATTGAACGCCACCAAGGGCTGGATTTATTACAAAGCATCTTAGACGATCGCGGTGGCATTGATGGTACAGGCAATGATCAATCAGGCTTAAACATTGATGATTTCCTCCGATTCATCCAGCAATTACGCCACCACTTAACAGTAGCCGAACAACACAAGTTGTTTGATGGCGAAAGCAAGCGCCCTTCGGCTGTGGCTACATACTTAGCTGTTTATGCTTCCATCGCCAGAGGATTCACCCAACGCCAACCTGCTTTAATTCGTCATGCCAAGCAAATGCTGATGCGTTTGTCTAAGCGGCAAGATGTCCATTTAGAGCAGTCACTATGTGCGCTATTACTAGGGCAAACTGAAGAAGCCACACGAGTTTTAGAACTGAGCCAAGAATACGAAGCTTTAGCTTTAATTCGGGAAAAATCTCAAGATTCTCCAGATTTGCTGCCTGGTTTGTGCTTATATGCCGAACAATGGCTGCAAAATGAAGTTTTCCCCCATTTCCGCGATTTGTCCAGACAGCAAGCTTCCCTGAAAGATTACTTTGCTAATCAACAAGTACAAGCGTACTTAGAAGCCTTGCCCAACGATGCGGAAACCACTAATGAATGGGCTGTAATTAATCGCCAATCTTTTTCCCAACCAAGCGCCAATTCTTACTCTGGAGGCACACCAGTCACCAAACGTACCCCAGGGAAAGCAAACAGGCCAGGAGATGCGTCTACAAGACAGATGCCGCAACGTAGTCATCCATCAGAAGTAAACCGACAATTTTATCAAAACAGAACTCCTGATCCCGAATTACCAGAAACCTCAAACCACAGAAGACCAGAGTCTTCACATTTTACAACCGCTAGAGAAAATATATCGCCCACAGCTGCTTACACTGACAATTATCCACCAGAGATCCCAGTGGGACGCGCCAGCAGACCTGTTCAGCCGGGGGTAAGTAGTCATACCCAATCGACCCCTACACGGCAAACTCCTAAACGCAGAAGACGCAAGAAGCCACCGGAAGTTGTCAACAGAGGACACAGTATTCATCAGCAACGCCAGCCTTCCCCTAGCACTCTAGGTCGGAAAACAAGATTACTTTGGATAGTCTTGGGTTCTTTAGGCGGGATATTATTGTTCTGGCTGATAGTCTCAACTACTTTTGGCTGGTTAAAGAATGTATTCTTCCCAGCACCGTCTTTACAAGGTGAGCAATTATCGATTCAGCTTAGTCAACCACCTTTAGAGATTCCTGACAAAAATGCGGAGATACAATCCCCAGAGGAAAGTCTTACAGAAGAAACGGCAAAGAAAATCATTGAAAATTGGTTAGCTACCAAAGCTAGTGCTTTAGGGGCTGAACATAAAATAGAGAGTTTAAACGAGATTTTAACTGGTTCAGCTCTATCTCAATGGCGATTAATTGCCTTGCAAGATAAAGCCGATAATCGTCACCGAGAGTACAGTCATAGTGTCAAGGTGGACTCCATCAGTAAATCTGACATAGATCCCAATCGTGCTAGCGTAGGGGCTACAGTCAGAGAGTTGACCCAATTTTATGAGAATGGGCAAAAAGGGAAGTCTTCTGACGAAAGATTGCGAGTGCGCTATGAATTGATTCGACAAGATGATATTTGGCGGATTCAGAGGATGTCAGCTGCAATAAATTAACTATGAATTTTTATATCTAAATCAACTAAACTCAAGTTGTTTGTCTCTAGTGACAATTGGTAATTCGGAATGAAGAAAGTCAGATTTATCTGGGTTTTGGCATTTTGAATTGACCCAAGACGCGTACTTGAGACTAATGACACTGCTTAATCCCTATGATGATTCATGACAGAAACTTTGTTTCAGGCTTATACACCCCTGATTCTGTGGATAGGTTTGGGTTTATTGATATTTAGATTTTTACCTACGTGGTTACCGCAATTTTTAGGTCGTGGTCTTTACTGGGTGGGGGTACCGTTGGAACTGGTGGCCTTGGCTCGTAAAGGTAGTCAGAATGAACTTGGTGGTGCTGGGAGTACTCCCATACTAGCATCATTAATTACCTTTTTGGCATTACTGCTGGGCTTAGTGGCCGCGTTGCTGGTGTGGTGGGGATGGCAACAAATCTCACCTCATTTGTTTAAGCCTGACTTGAGTGAGTCGGTTGCTCGTCCTTGGCTGGACTCTTCAACTAAAGGTAGTTTTCTGCTGGCGGCTGTTTTAGGAAATACTGGTTTTGTGGGTTTGGCGATCGCACCATTTTTAATCCACGTTGATAGTCTGAATTGGGTTGTTCTCTTCAGTATTACCCACAATGTTATCGGCCCCTACGGTATAGGTGTGTTAATCGCCAGCTACTTCAGCCATACCAAGTCTAATAATCGCTGGTGGATGCAGCTGTGGGATCTGCTGACTGTACCGCCTTTATGGGCGTTTCTCATCGGGACTCTCACCCAACAGGTAAAACTACCGGACGTTGTGGAAGCGGGATTACAAGGTTCTGTTGACATTGTCATTGCTTGCGCTTTTCTCTTGACTGGTATTCGCCTGGCTCAATTACAAAGATGGCAAAGTTTCCAACTGGCACTGATCCCCACTGTGTTGAGGGTTGTGATTACACCCTTACTGGTAGGTTTAGTGACAACTGTGTTTTTGGGTTTGTCAGGCGATCGCCGTTTAGCAATGGTGTTAATGTCGGGAATGCCCTCTGCTTTTGCTGGTCTTATTTTGGCAGAAGAATACAACCTCAACCGTGATTTAATCGCCAGCAGCATTATGCTCTCAACTCTTCTATTACTGCTGATCCTACCCTTGTGGATTCAAGTTTTTGGGTGAGTTCAGCGTATTGTGATGAAATCTTGATATAAAATCGGGGATCGCCGACAGTAATATCAAAATTTCATGACAATGCGATCCCCCCAGAGGTAATAAGTTCGTAAATTAGGTAAAAAAGCCTGTTGACACCCCTTGATCCCGGACAAGAGTTAGTAGTTAATATTTAGTTAACAAACTTAATAAATTGACTCCTCCAATCCTAAAGTGCTGATTTTGGCACAAATAAGGAGTTGAAAGGGAGTGTCCCCTCTTTTAACAAAAGACTAAAAACACACACTTAGCAAAACCAGGAGTCAGGAATAAGAAATTCATCTGGAAAGGATGATCTTTTATCAAGCATTCTATAACCAGGGGAAATCATTTACCTTTCAAACTACTGGAGGCCAAACACATGGCGAAAGAACGCCCACCGCTAGAAGAGATGACATTAAGGCAACTACGGAAAGTTGCCAGCGAATTCAGCATCTCTCGCTACAGCCGAATGCGTAAATCACAACTGCTGGCAGCAATTCAAGAAGTCCAGCGAAATAAAGCTTTGCTTAACCCATCTCGTTCACTGGAGGCACAGGAAACCGTGGAAGCCGCGAAATTTGAATTAGGACAAGAAGATCGTACTGGTGGCTCTCTGGCTGATGTTGATGAAGGACTAGCAGACCTACCTGGTGGTTACGGTGACAGCCGAATTGTCCTTCTACCACGCGATCCTCAGTGGGCTTATGCTTACTGGGATATTCCTAACGATCATAAAGAAGAGTTGCGCCGCCAAGGGGGACAACAACTAGCCCTGCGGATTTACGACGTTACCGACGTTGATCTAGATTACCAAAGCCCCCACAGCATCCAAGAATATCCTGCGGATGAACTAGCAAGAGAATGGTACATACCCATTCCCGTGAGCGATCGCGATTATGTACTCGATATCGGTTATCGTGCAGTAGATGGTCGCTGGTTAGTCTTAGCTCGTTCCGCCCGTGTCCACATCCCCCCAGTCTATCCTTCTGACTGGATTGAAGATGTGTTCATCAGCGTCAACTTTGAAGAAGACTTACGCGGTAAGACACTGTACGAATTGGTTCCCCCAGCGAAGAAAGCCCCCACTGTGGCTGCTGGCGCAAATGGCAGCAACCCCATCTACGACCACATCTTTGGCTTGGCAGAATCAGCCGAAGCCCAACGGGTTGCAGGTTCTCTGTTCGGTTCTCAGCAACACGTTGCTGGTTCCGTACGTCCCGAACAAGCTATCAGTTCTTATATCTTCCCCTCTGGTGTAGGTATGTGGGCAGTTCCCACCGCCTCCGGCTTAAATATGTCCGGTGTGGGAATGTCCGGTGTCGGCTTCTCCGCCTCCGCTATCCCAGTACGTCCTCGCCAGTTCTGGTTAATTGCTGATGCTGAGTTGATTGTTTACGGTGCAACCGAACCCGATGCTACTGTGACAATTGGTGGCCGTCCTATCAAACTGAATCCAGATGGTACATTCCGCTTCCAGATGTCCTTCCAAGATGGCTTAATTGACTATCCTATTTTGGCTGTGGCAGCTGATGGTGAGCAAACACGCTCAATTCACATGAAGTTTAACCGTGAAACCCCATCTCGTAACACCAACACTAAAGAAGAAGCTGTTGTGGAATGGTTGTCTTAATAAAGTAGGACGCAAAAGGCAGAATAATTTTAAATTGATGATGATATCAAGCCTTTAAAGTCTGTTTACTCACAATTGAAATTTTGAATTATTAACCGCTATAGTCGTGCTGTAGCGGATTTTTATTTTATATGTATCTGAAAAAACTCATTGCTTTATCTGTATTTATGGGTGCTGTCAGCTTATTGTCCGGTTGTAAAAAAATTGATGCTAGTTCAGCACCAAAAGCTGCAAAAGTTTGTCCTGGGGAAGATACTCAATTTAGTATGGAATTTTTTCAGACTAACAATCGTGGTGAAAAGTTTGCTAAAGGTATTAATCATGTGATTATTTTCAATCCCAGATCAGCCGCCTTAGATTTTAAAGTTAACCTTGGTTTATCTCATAAGTTATATACGAAAGATGCTAGGGGGAAAATTCGCCGAGAATATATCCCAAAACAATTTAATGAACTAATTTCTGATAGCAACTCTATATTAAATGGACAAAAACCTATAGCAGCAATTAACGCCGATTATATAGATCCTGAAAATAAACCCCAAGGTTTAAATATTTCTCGTGGAGTAGAGTATTCAGGAGATTTTAAAAATAAACGTTCTTCTTTTGGCATTTCTGGCGGTAAACCACAAGAACGGAAAGCGACAATCCAAGCGGGAAGGAGAAACATTAATATCTTGAATTACAACTTAGTAGGCGGTAACGGGAGATTTTATCGTCAGGGTAAATTTAAAGATATTTGTCAAGATTTGGGTGAATTTGCCTGCAAACAAGCCACAAATCGTTCTATGGCAGCTATTACCAGTAAGGGTTATGTCATTTTATTAGTAAATGATGTCAAAGCTAACTCTAATATTGAAGTAAATTCAACTAATCAAGAGTTAACACCAGATAAGTTTGATGATGTTTTAGAAGGTATTGCCCGCCAGAACTGTTTAGGGAACATTCAAGAGGGAATTTTATTTGATGGTGGGATGTCACCCGGATTATATTACAACAAGAAAATTTATGTAGAAAATCCTGGCCCTATTGGTTCAGTATTTTTAATTTATAAGAACTCAAATTAAGTCTTGAATCGTGAAAACTGATACCATCTTCTACAGCCTATTTCAAGCATTTCCCAACATCTTCTTTGAACTGATTAACCAGTCTCCACAAGAAGCAAGTATCTACGAATTTACCTCGCGCGAAGTTAAACAACTGGCTTTTCGTCTGGATGGATTATTTTTACCAAAAATTAACGACTCCACCAAACCATTTTATATAGTTGAAGTCCAGTTTCAACCAGATGATGATTTTTACTACCGTTTGTTTGCAGAACTATTCCTCTACTTAAAACAATACAAACCTCCCTATCCTTGGCAAGTGGTGGTAATTTATCCTAGTCGTGGCATCGAAAGACAGCAGACTATACATTTTGATGAAATTCTTGTACTCAACAGAGTCAAACGCATTTACTTAGATGAGCTAGGAGAAGTAGCAGAAACTTCGTTGGGCGTTGGAGTTGTTAAGCTAGTAATTGAAACTGAAGACACTGCACCAGTATTAGCAAGACAGTTGATAGCACAAGCAAAGCAGCAGCTAACTGATGTAACCGCTAAACGCGACCTCATCAACTTAATTGAGACAATCATCGTCTACAAATTACCGCAAAAAAGCCGCGAGGAGATAGAAGCTATGTTGGGTTTAAATGAACTGAAACAAAGCCGAGTTTATCAAGAAGCTTTAGAAGAAGGAAAACAACAAGGTTTAGAAGAAGGGAAACAGGAAGGGAAACAGGAAGCTAAATTAGAAACGATACCTCGTATGGTACAGTTTGGTTTGAGTGTAGAAGCGATCGCTCAATTATTAGATTTACCACTAGAAGTTGTCCAGCAAGCAGTACAACAGTACAACCAATAAGCTGATGCGCCTTTGTACGCGAAAGCGGTACGCTAGAGGCTAAAGCTCAAAAAAAGACGATGACACCTGAAGTAATTGCCCAAACTCTGGCAGAATTATTTAGTACAGCAGATGTACAAGCGATCGCACCTGGATCGTGGCAAGTAGATACATCTACATTTAGACTGTTGGTATTGTTGTCGGAAGATAACAGTTGGTTGCGAGTTTTACTACCAATTGTGCCATTGCAAGAAGCTCAAGCATTCTTAGCACAGTTTTTGGAAGCCAACTTTGATGATACTCAAGAAGTCCGTTATGCCTTGTATGATGGGGTGATTTGGGCAGTATACCAACACAATAGCAGTACTTTGACCCAAGATGACTTGAGTAGTGCGATCGCTAGACTTATTTCCTTATATGAAGCAGGTTTAAATGATGTCTTCAATCGTCTGATTGAAAGTCGCATCCGGCAAATTGTGCAAGCAGCAAAACAGCAAGGACAATCTCTGGAAGCCACAATGCAAAACCTAGAAAGGTTTTATGCAGAAGGATTGTTAGGAGAAATTAACCAAACTGTAGAATCAAGAGAAGAAGTTTTAGCGGCTTGGAAGCGTCAGTTACAACGGCTGTGGAATGAAGTAAATAGCTAGATAATTGGTAATTGGTAATAGGTGAATGAAAATTATTGAAATTCTTAAGCAGGACTATCAGCGATTTCCCGTGAATCAAACTTACAGCATTTATGCGGAAGACGTTTATTTTCAAGACCCACTAAATAAATTTCGTGGTATTACACGTTATAAGCAAATGATTAATTTCATGCAAACTTGGTTTTTAAATATCAAAATGGATTTGCATGATATTCAACCTTTAGAAGACAAAATCAAAACCGAATGGACACTGAGTTGGAATACTCCCCTACCTTGGAAGCCACGTATTTCTATCTCCGGTTGGAGTGAACTAGGTCTTAACTGTGAGGGTTTAATCGTTTCTCACATTGATTATTGGCAATGTTCACCTTTAGATGTCATCAAACAACACTTCTTTCAGGTAAATAATCAGTAACACTGTTTCTTGATGTAGCTTGCCTGGCGTAGCCATAGATGCACTTTATTCTGTACTGTAGAGACGTTGCATACAAAGTCTCTACATCATTTATTTGGCGCAACTTCATAGAGAATTGGTATAAGATTTCCCTTCCAATAAATAATTTATACCTATTACTCATTACTCACTACCAAGCCTTGATGAACGCGAACATTTTCCGTAGGGTTTTGGTACTTTCCGTGAAAAGTCAGCCTCCCCTGTGGGTGAGCTAAATTACCCATCACCCATCAATACCCAATGATTTCTTGACAGTAAACCCACTCAAACTGCACTTATTCCCTGCAAACCATCGATAATAGAGATAACGTAAATAAATGTAAACAATTCTCAGGCAGGGCATAATCATCCATGCGAGTAATTTTGATGACAGGGAAAGGCGGCGTAGGTAAAACCTCGGTGGCTGCTGCAACTGGGCTGCGGTGTGCAGAATTAGGCTATCGAACACTGGTTTTGAGTACAGACCCCGCTCACTCATTAGCAGACAGTTTTGACATGGAACTAGGCCACGCACCAAAACAAATCCGTCCCAACTTGTGGGGTGCAGAACTAGATGCACTGCAAGAACTAGAAGGAAACTGGGGTGCAGTGAAGCGCTACATTACCCAAGTTTTGCAAGCTAGGGGTTTAGATGGAGTGCAAGCGGAAGAATTAGCCATCCTACCAGGCATGGATGAGATTTTTGGCTTAGTGAGAATGAAGCGCCACTATGATGAAGGTGATTTTGATGTATTAATTATCGACTCTGCGCCCACCGGTACAGCATTGCGCCTCTTGAGCTTACCAGAAGTGGGCGGCTGGTATATGCGGCGTTTTTACAAACCATTCCAAAATATCTCAGTTGCGCTGCGTCCATTGGTTGAACCTATTTTTAAACCAATTGCTGGGTTTTCCTTACCAGATAGAGAGGTGATGGATGCGCCTTATGAGTTTTATGAACAAATTGAAGCTCTGGAAAAAGTACTAACAGATAATACGCAAACTTCTGTACGTCTTGTTACTAACCCAGAGAAGATGGTAATCAAAGAGTCTTTACGCGCTCACGCTTATTTAAGCTTGTATAATGTTGCCACAGATTTAGTTGTGGCTAATCGCATTATCCCTGCCCAAGTGCAAGATCCATTTTTCCAACGCTGGAAACAAAATCAGGAAGAGTATCGTCAAGAAATCCATGAGAATTTCCACCCTTTACCAGTGAAAGAAGTGCCACTTTTTTCCGAAGAAATGTGTGGACTAGCGGCTTTAGAACGCCTAAAAGAAACCTTGTATAAAGATGAAGATCCCACTCAGGTATATTACAAAGAAACGACTGTAAGAGTGGTGCAAGAAAATAACCAATACAGTTTGGAATTGTATTTACCTGGGATTCCCAAAAACCAAGTTCAACTCAGTAAAACTGGAGATGAATTAAACATCACCATTGGTAATCATCGCCGCAATCTAGTGCTACCACAAGCTTTGGCAGCGTTGCAACCATCAGGAGCAAAGATGGAGGATGATTATTTAAAAATCCGCTTTGCTGATAACGCAAAAGTTTAATTGGTTGAGAGATAAAAGCAACCAAAATCCCGAAGACAACCTGAATCATGCCTGAGAAAAGACACGCTTCACTTCGTGTCTTTTCTATTTTAAATTCTAATTAGTATGTAAATGATTAAGACATAGTTATTCAGCTTAAGTTTGCTTTTTTCTTTGCCTTGTCTTAATAAACTATGTAAATTTCCGAGGATAAATATTTATATAAAGAACAAGTAATTTTATTAATTAGATTCTGACCGTAATCTTACTGTAGACAATGTAATATTTAAAATTTAAAAATACTTTTATATTTGTTAATAATATCGTGATTTTCCTGAACTTAATTTAAAGAAAAGCAATGTCACCGATCGCTAAACCAAATTCTCAGGTTAGTCTCAATCAGGAAAGTGTAGTACGTCGTATTACGGCTCGGATTCGTCAATCTTTAGAGTTGGAGGATATCATCACAGCGACAACAGCAGAGGTACGCGCTTTATTGGGAACTGACCGAGTTATGATGTATAAATTCCATGCAGATGGAAGCGGTCAGGTTATTGCTGAGTCAATTTATGAAAATCGTCTACCCTCATTGCTGGGGTTGAATTTTCCGGCTGATGATATTCCACCCCAAGCAAGGGAACTTTTGGTCAAGTCTAAAGTACGTTCCATAGTTAATGTTACTACGGGGATGATTGGTCAAAGCCCTGTGCATAACTTAGAAACGGGGGAATTAATTTCAGAAGACATTTGTTACCGTCCTGTAGACCCTTGTCATTTGGAATACTTAACAGCGATGGGCGTGAAATCTTCGGTAGTCGCGCCTATTTTTCACCAAGATGAACTGTGGGGGCTGTTGGTATCTCATCATTCCGAAAACCGGATGGTTTCAGAGGATGAGTTGGAAGCCATGCAGATGATTGTAGATCAACTTGCAGTAGCGATCGCCCAAAGTCATCTCCTCACCCAAGCCAGAAAAAAAGCTCAAAAAGAAGCCATCATTAACCGCATTATTACCCTACTGCACTCATTACCCACGATTGTCTTACAGCCAACTTTAGAAGCAGCAGTTGCTGCTTTCGATGGTGTTGGCGGTAGGCTGTGTTTAAGAAATCAAGCTGTTGAGTCACAACACGTTGCTTCTCGGAGTTTAGCGGAGTGTTTAATTCCAGGTAATAACTGCGTCCAACTTTATACCTGTGGACAACAACCTATCACCCCAGAACAAACTATCTATCCACTCATTGAACAGTATAGGGTCTGGCAGGAACATTACACATCTCATCATGATATCTGGGCGATCGCTGATATTTATCAAGATCCTACCTTGCGTAGTTTGCAAGCCGTTTTTCAAACAACTAAAATTCGCAGCATTTTAGTCATTCCCCTAGAATATCGTCAGCAGTTACTAGGTTATTTAACTATTTTCCGCAATGAGATAGATACCGAAACTCTCTGGGCCGGACACATTGATCAAGATCAGAGGCAAATGTTCCCCCGTGTATCATTTAATTTATGGCGTGATGCCAAAAAGTCACAAGCTCAACAATGGACAAGCGAAGAGATTGAACTAGCTAAAGAAATCGGTCAACACTTTGCCTCAGCTATTCAGCAGTATGAATTATACCAACAAGTACAGGCCTTTAACGAAAACTTAGAAAAACAAGTGCAGAAACGCACTCTTGAACTACGCCATACATCAGAACAACAACAAGCAGTGTTTGGTGTAATTTCTAAGATTCGTGAATCACTAGATACTAACACTATTTTTCAAATAACTACTAAAGAAGCTTGTCAATTAATTAAAGCAGATCGGGTTTCTGTGTATCGCTTTAACGATGAATGGGGAGGCGAATTTGTGGGTGATTTTGAAGCCACTAACCTTCACTGGTCAAATGAATCAAACATAAGTATTAATACTGTCTGGAATGACACTTACTTACAAAACACACAAGGAGGACGCTATCGCTACAATGAAACATTTGCCGTAGATGACATTTATAAAGTGGGGTTTACTCAATGTCACGTTGAAAATCTAGAGCAATTTCAAATTTATGCTTTTGTCTTGGCTCCTATCTTTGTTGGTCAGAAACTCTGGGGTTTACTAGCAACTTATCAACATTCTGGCCCCCGTCAGTGGAAACCTTCAGAAGTGAACTTCCTGACTCAAATTGCTGCCCAACTAGGAGTGGCGCTACAACAAGCTGAACTACTCAATCAAACCCAGCAACAGGCTCAAAAGTTAACTCAAACACTGCACCATTTACAACAAACCCAAACTCAACTCATCCAAACAGAAAAAATGTCTTCATTGGGTCAATTAGTAGCAGGTGTAGCTCATGAAATTAATAATCCAGTGAACTTTATTTATGGAAATCTCAGCCATGTAAGTGAATATGCTCAGAATTTACTCACGATGCTGGAACTTTATCAGCAAGAATTACCCAACCCTAGTGCAGCAATTCTAGAACAGGCAGACGAAATCGATCTAGAGTTTTTAACTGAAGATTTACCCAAAACTCTCTCCTCTATGCAAATTGGTGTCGAGCGCATCCGCCAAATTGTCATGTCTTTACGGACTTTCTCTCGCCTTGATGAAGCAGAAATGAAAGCCGTAAATATTCATGAGGGTATTGATAGTACCTTGTTAATTTTGCAACACCGCTTGAAAGCCAAGCCGGAAACTGCGGGGATTAAACTTACCAAAAAATACGCTGATATTCCCTTGGTAGAATGCTACGCCGGACAGATGAATCAAGTATTTATGAATGTTTTGAGTAATGCTATCGATGCTCTAGAAGATTATAAGGAGGCACAATCAAAAAATCATCATGGCGAAATTATTATTTTTACTAGCTTTGGTCAAATCAGGGACAGCATTCAAAGTGTAGTCATTCGGATTGTGGATAATGGCCCTGGCATACCAGAAGATTTGAGACTCAGAATATGCGATCCGTTCTTTACTACAAAGCCAGTCGGTAAGGGTACAGGTTTAGGTTTGTCTATTAGTTACAAAATTGTAGTAGAAAAGCATGGTGGGGTTTTTAAATGTGATTCTCAACTAGGTTCAGGTACAGAATTTTGGATTGAAATTCCGATTCAGCAGGTTAATAATAATTGGTGATTGGTAATTGGTCAATTCCTAAGTATGAATTACGAATTACTCTGACTCTTGTGTTATTGGTAAAAGGATTTGGGAACTGTTATTATCTCTGCAAGTGACGCTAATTGTGATGATTTGGGCATGGAATAAACTATCGCTATCCAAAACTGGACTATTACCAGAGTTCATTGCATAGGCTGGGTAGCAGGCTGCACTCAAACTTAAACGTAAAGAATTACCTTGAGGAATGCGGATACAAGTTGTTTGTAGTTGAATTCTTCTGGTGGTGTGATTCATTCCATCTGGGCAATGTAAATAACCTTGGGTGAAGTTGTATACTTTGCCATCGGGATAAACTTGTGAGAGTACTGCACACAAATCATAACTGGGTTGATCAGCACTACAAACGATTTCTACGATCGCACCTCCTAATAAATGTAAGTCTGCAATCAAGGGTGCGCTGGTGTATGTGAGGACATCTGAGCGGCAATCGATATGCGATCGCTCAAATACACCAGCCGGAATCGCTCCATGACCACCCACTGATGGCACTGGTCGCCAAGGGTCGTGGACGAGAACATCTGGGGGATTGGGGATTGGGGAAGTCCCCTCTGGGGATAAGGGGTAATGGGGACTGGGGATTAGGGTTCCAGAGTCTTCGCGGATGCTGGCTAGTCCGGTGGTTGACAAAAAGTAAGTTTTCTGGTTTGATATAGGTATTATGGGAAAATATGTCCACATATTACTTCCCATCTCAAATAAACTCACAGGTAATTCATCAAGCAATCCTGTGTCGATGCCTTTGAGAAAGTAATCAAACCATCTGACCTGCACTTCATCAACAGGACTGACAGCATTAACACCAAAGTCAACTTCGCCCACTTTGCGACCCCAAGGTATATGCGCCCAAGGCCCGACTAATAAATGTTGGGGTGTAGTTGCACGGGCTGCCATATCTTGATATAAATGCAGCGTACCGCGTAGGTAGGTATCGAACCAGCCGCCGATATGCAGCATGGGCAAGTCTACACCTTGGAAATGGGTTTTGGGTGAGAGTGCTTGCCAATATGGGTCTGCTTGGGGACGGGTCACCCATTCGTGATAAAAAGATTCGGGTGCAAGTTTTTGGAGGATTTCGGGATTATTTAAAGGTAGGTTGCGGGATGCAGTGAATAAGGCTTGATATTTTTCCTTATCTCCTCGTAACCGCGCCGTTTCTGTAGCTAATTGAATTGCCCACGCCAGATTAGTTTGCAAACAAAACGCGCCGCCTTCATAAGCCCAATCGGTATATAAATCATAGCCAATCATCGACGGGCAGATAGTTTTTAAAGCTGGCGGTTGGGCAATTGCGGCATATAACTGAGTCATTCCCTGATAGGAAAACCCATACATTCCCACCTGTCCATTACTCCCAGGCAGACTTGCAGCCCAGTTTACCGTGTCTTCACCATCGGCAATTTCATTAGCAAATAACTTAAATTCGCCTTGAGAAGTTCCCCGTCCCCGCACATCTTGAATAACGACAATATACCCGTGGGCAGCATACCAAGTAGGATGAGCATAGACAACAGTAGATGCGATCGCTCTACCATAGGGTTGTCGCATTAATAATACCGGAAATTCACCGTCTGCATCTGGTCGATAGATATCTGCATCTAGCCTCATCCCGTCACGGGTATACATCGATGCTGTTTGCTTACCAAGAACGTCAAACATAAGTAGGGTTAGGGACTTCCAGATAAAAAAATGTCCAAAGTGTAGGGTGCGTCAGTGGGAGGAAAGCTAACTGTACCGGGAAATTATTCATACTGACGCACCCTACTAACCGTCAATTTGGAATAATTTATACCAATTTAATTAATGATGGCAACACATCATTGGGTTAAGAAGACGCGATTAATCGCGTCTCTACAAGATGGTTTATTTGTCGCATTCTTTTTTCAAATCGGTTTTATTTGTTGGTGTTCCCTTATGAACTGCGTAGGCGGTGACTAATTTTGAATTGGTTTATTACTTGCGTTTTTTATTTTTCTTTTGCTTCTTTGGCTTTTTACTTACAAGTGGTGCAAAACCACGGGGTTGTCCAAGTTCCTGCTTGTAATAATTGACGATGTCTTCCAACCTAAACTTTGTTTCGGGGACTTCTTCACGGGTTTTCAGCCCCAATTCTACTTGTGCATCGCCCCAATTCCCGACAATAAAAGGTGGTACTCGATTAGCTGCAAACGCTTGTTCTATGACTGATGCAGACTCAACAGCTTTTAAATCCAGTAGTTCACCAATCAAAAAAGCGTTAAATTCTGGGTCATTATTGGCAAAGTCTTCTAACCTGTGCGTCAACACTGCCACACATTGGTCACGTAAATCGGGATGTTTCTCAGCAATTTTTGTTAAGGCTGTAGCCGCAGCAGCGAGTTGGTAAGCATCGTGAGAAGAATCCCCCAGATATGCTTCTAGTGTAGGAATTGCCGCAGATCCAACTGTAGCAAAGTACTGAGCTAATTCACTAGGTGTCCAATCGTCATCGACTTCGTGAAATAGATTTACCAGGGGTTGAATCGCTGCTTCTGCACTTAGTTGAGTCAGTACCCGTATCGCATGGAGTGGACTCCAAACTTCCAGACTATCTTGGTCTGCATTATTTAATTCCGCATCAGTCGCCATGCGAATTAAGTCAGGAACATGGTCTGCATTAAAACCAAGTTTCTGCACATAGTTGGGGACATCTCGCATCTTACTACAATCACCGTAGGTCAATAGCTTATCTACTGGAGATGGATAAATAGACGCTGTCATATTAGTTATTTCTGCCTTTTTGGTTGTAACTATTATCCCTATGATTTGCCATCACTAAAAACAGAACTATTTGAACTACTTATATTTAGCATTGCCAAACACTTATAAACTGATACAACGCTAAAGATGTAAAATTTCTGTTAAATTCATCGAGCATCAATAGTTTCCCATCATCCTTATCAGGTACTCAGCATGACTGCAATCACACCCAAGGCTTCGTCAGCGCTTCCCGAATTTGCGGAAGGTATTCAATATTTTGGTGAAGCACTACCAGATTTTGAAACTTATGGTGCCACACCTGCGATAGAATCGGGAAAAGTAGCGATCGCCGATCCAACAAACCCTCAAGCTGTATATCAAACTTTACTCGCTGCTGATGCCTTACGCTACCTGACACTACAAATCACTGGTAGTAAGGCTTCTGGACATCCAGGCGGGTTTGCTAGCCAAGCGGAAGCTTACGCGGCTTTGGTCATGCTGGGGTATAAAAATATTATTACCGAAGTCGGACACCATGCCCCCGGATTTTATAGTGCCATGTTCCTCGATCGCTCCTTGGAGGATATGGGCATTTCTACAGTACAACAATTGCGCGATCGCTTCCGCGAAAAACATGGATTATTAGGACACCTTTCCGGTTACATCCCCGGTATTCTTGCACCCGCCGGCCCCTTGGGACAAGGACAGCACTTTGCAATGGCGGCTGCACTCCTCCACCGTGACAAACTTTTCCCCTTCACCCTCGGCGACGGTGGACTAGGTGAACCATACATCATGAGTTCAATGGCGCACTTTAACACCGCCTATCCCAGCGTCACCAACTTCTTACCCGTGTTGGTGTGGAACGGTTACAGCCAAGAACATCACAGCATGGTTTCCCTCAAAACCAACGCACAGATGACAGCATATTGGCAAGGTAACGGTTTTGAAGAAGTTGTATTAGTTGATGCCAAAGAATTTGACGATCAAAACCAACCAGGAGATTATGTTGACAGTACCATCTTCTCCTTTACCCAGCGTCTAGCCTTCACCCAAGCCGTACTCGTCGCCGTAGATAAAGCCGCCCGTTCCGCCCTGGGTGGTAAACTGACAGTCTTCATCATCAAACAACTCAAAGGCGCAGGCGTTCACGCCAAGGGTGCAAAATCTCACAACCTCTATCCCAAAGACACCCTAGACGCACCCCATATTATCACCGCCTTACAAAAACGGGCATTATCCCCCGCAGCTTGGCAAACCGTCAGAACCAACGCCGAACGCGCAGGGGGAGGCCCCGCCGCTAAAACAGTGGTGACAGAATTTGAGTTACCATTACCAGATTTAGGCGCATTACCATTAGAAGAATATGCAGTCGGTGGTGAACCCAAAGTTTCCACCACCGCAATGGGACAAATCGTCGGTGCAGTCGGACAAAAAGACCCCAGTTTCCTCGTCACTAACGCTGACGGAAACGAAGCATCAGGTATAGGTAACATCAACCAAGCCTTAAAGATTATCCACCCCACCACCGACGACTTATATAACCAAGCACCAAACGGCCAAGTTTACGAACCCCTGAGTGAAGATGCTTGTGCAGGTTTAGCGGCGGGTTTATCCTTGATGGGTGCAAGAACCCTCTGGTGTTCTTACGAATCCTTTGCCATTAACGGCTTACCAATCTGGCAAACCGTCATCCAAGCAATGGCAGAATTACGCCGCCCAACTCCCTCAACAATTACCTTATTCACCGCCGGCGCACTAGAACAAGGACGCAACGGCTGGACACACCAACGTCCAGAAATCGAAGCTTACTTTGCATCCATGATGCGGAACGGCAATGTATTCCCCGTATTCCCCCCCGATGCTAACAGTACCCAAGTTTGTTATGACTGGGCGTTGACAACTAAGAATAAAGGCATTGTCATCACCGCCAGTAAATCACCCTTACCAATTCGCACCACCTTTGCCCAAACCCGTCAAGGTTTAGAAGAAGGTGCAGTAGTGCTGCATGAAATTCCTGGTGGTAAGCAAGTTGTGTTTGCTGTCATCGGCGACATGACATTAATTCCCGTCTTTGAAGCCGCCGCTTTCTTAGAAACTGAAGGTATCGGTGTGAAGATAGTTTCTGTAATTAATCCCCGGCGTTTATATCGTCCTCATGATGTAGCGTGGGATACCTGTTCTGAACCCGATGGCAATTTCATTGATGATGCGAAATTCGCTGAATTATTTGCTGGTGATGCGTTAATTGGTGTTACTGGTGGTGTTGCATCGATGTTAGAACCCATCATGTTGCGGAGTAATAGCAAGCGCGATACATTCGCCTGGAAGCGTGGGGAGACTACAGCTAGTGCTGGTGAGTTGATGGCGTTTAATGGTTTGACTGCTGAGGCGTTGACTAAGCGAGCGATTGAGTTAGTGCATTAATTAGAACGCAGATGTACGCAGATGAACGCGGATTGGTGTTTGGTTGCGTACATTTGCTGTTTTTATGTGATGTTGAGGGGGAATGCTGATGAACGCTGTTGAAGAAGAATCCAGAAGTCAGAATTCAGGAATCAGAATCAATTCGTGGGGGATTCAGACCCGCCACTAATTGTAGACCGCTAAATTTTTAATTTAGTGGGGATTTTAAACCCGTTTATACTCCTACGGAGAAGCAAGCTACATTCGCCCTTCGGGTGACGCTCCTTACGTCGCTACCGCTACGCTAACGCCAGTTCCCTACGGAGGGAAACCCTCCTTCAAGACTGGACTCACCACTCGCACAGAATTCAATTGGAGAATTCTGTTTGTTAGAACGAGAAGACGGTGCGGAGTGTACCTGTAAGGATTGTGCCATTGACGCTTTGATTAGCTGGATTTGTAATCACTTGAAATACAGGTGTGACACGGATATGGTCATTAATTGGGAAATTGTAGAAAGCCTCGAAATTCGTTTGTGTTGAATCTCCTATTTCACTTGCGATAAACGGCTGACCTACAGCTATGCCTGCCAGAGCATTTTCAAGGAATAGATTCTGAAAAGCTACACCTGCCATCCAATAGCTAGGCTTTAAATCACCAAAGGCAGTATCAGCGTAGCTACCATAACCGTAGCGTCCAAAAACAGCAAAACGGTCTGAAAGCGTCAATTCCAAGTTGGCTCCAAAGACATCAAAGTTCCCTCCCAAAATACTACCGCTCGTATATTGCAAGCGTAGCGCAAACCTTCTCGAAGGAGCGTATTCTAACTCAATGATTCCTTGATAAGGATCGCCAAACAGCCCTCCTTCTCCTCGTCCGTTGGGATAAAGAATGTATCCCAGTGGGAAAATACCAGGAACTGGAGATGAACTCTCTATTTTTGATCGACTGGCAGATGCCGCCACATAAGCAGCTCGTGCTGTAAATGCGCCTTCATTAGGATTCCACCTGATAGCAGCACCCGCTCCTAGCCCTTGAACTGGGAAAAGAATATAGTTGTTTACCAACGCTTGCGTAGAGAAGTCTAGAAAACTGACATTTGCATAGCGATTTAAGTCTACATAGTCAGTCAGACTGATGACTGGGCCTAGGGAAAGCGTCAAATCCTCAGATAGAGAAAACGTATAATTCAGACGGGACACGCCAAACTCTTCAACAGGCGGTTTGGCTGAATAGTCTAAAACGCTGCCAAAACTGGGTTCTAATAATCCTGCTGCATTGTCATCTGCCCCATTGCTGCCAATTTCCAGCCAGAGTTCTAGTGCATCTGTTCCATTAAAACTTGTAGTGAAGTCTAGGGTAGCTCGATAAAGGAATGTAAGGTTTGGATCTTTTGTCGCGATTTCTCTGCTTGTGACATCAACAATGCGATCGCCGCTAAAGCCTCCGCCAGTGACTCCAAATACAACTATTCCTGATAATGTGGTGGTTGTCGAGAACTGATTTGCTTCCAACTCAGCAGTTCGGGCTGCTAATCCATCTACACGTTCTTGTAGTTTGCTGAGTTCGCCAGAAAACTCTTCTTGAAGTCGTTGTAGTGTCTCTAAATCATCACGAGATATTCGTGAACCAGTTCCTTGAGCAATTTGTTCGCTGATTTGTTTAAGTGTTATGTTCAATGCTAGTGCAAATTCGTCGCGAGTCATTGCTCTTAGATGCAAAGCGGCTTGTCGTGAGACATCGCCCCGAAAAGTTTGGGCTGGATAGCCTGTAAGAATGTTATATCGAGAGATCAAAGACTGAAGCACCTGAAATGCCCAATCTGTCGGTTGAACATCATCTAGTTGATTTACTGAAGTCACTTGTCCTTGTAGCGTTGTGTTTGATTCTTGGGGAATACTTTCAGGAATTAGCTGAGTAATTGAAGTTGGAGCAACAGGAGAAAGTGTAGGGACATCCTCTGTTGCTTGTTTTTCCTCAAAAGTTAAAGACTCAACAGTCTTGGCTAGGGAAGGAGTTGCTCCCTTAAGGATGACGAAGCTCAAAACACTCAAACAACCCAGTATATGAAAATTTGCAAACCAATAATTTTGCATACTTCAGTAGTAGATTTTTAGAGGGGTTAACGCTTACGTCCAAGCGTGAGTGCTGCAAAAGCAACGATCGACAAAAACATCCCGGCGGTACAAACTCCATTCCATCGCCAGAGATTCCAGCCGTAAGCACCCAGGAATGAACCGATCGCGCCACCAAAGAAATAGAATGTGACAAACAGCGCATTCAAACGGCTATGCGTTTCTTCAGGTAGCCTGTAAATCAATGCCTGGTTGGATACTGTTGTCACCTGTACCCCCATATCTAACAAAATCACGCCAACAATCAGTCCCCATAGTTGGTATCCAAATAACCAAAACACCAGGAAAGACACAGTAGTTGCGAGTAAGCCCAGTGCAATCGCGAGTCTCGGACTTCTGCGATCGGCAAGTTTGCCAGCTAGTGGCGCGCTTGCGGCTCCAACGACCCCAATCAACCCAAACAACCCAGCGACCTCGCTGCCATATTGATAAGGTGGTTGTTCTAATAGAAAAATCAAGGTACTCCAAAAAACGCTAAATGCCCCGAAAGCCATTGCACCTGTAATTGAAGCTTCTTGCAACACAGGCTCTCGAACCAACTTCAACATCGATCGCATCAATTCTCGGTAAGTAAACATGACCGCAGGCTGACTGTTGGGCAGCACCCGAAACAGAACGATCGCTAACATCAACATTACGCCACTCGCAATCCAATACATCGCCCGCCAACCTAGTTCTGCACCAATAAAGCCACTCACCGTCCGGGCGAGAAGAATGCCAGTCAGCAGTCCGCTCATGACTGTGCCGACAACTTTGCCCCGCACTGCCGCAGGAGCAAGTAAAGCTGCAAAGGGAACCGCGAGCTGAGGTACGATCGTCGTTACCCCAACGATGAAGCTAGCAATAATTAACCAGCCAATGGTAGGAGAAACAGCAGCCGCAGCTAAAGCTAGAGCAGTTCCAATAAGCATGTTAACGAGCAAACGTCTGCGCTCTAGAAGATCGCCGAGAGGAACGATGAAAAAGTTGCCCATTGCATAGCCAATTTGTCCTAACGTCGGAATTAATCCTGCGTCTTGAACAGAGGCGTTCAAATTCTGAGTAATTGCTGCAAGCAGGGGTTGGTTGTAATACAGGTTGGCAGCAGCAGCCCCACTGGTAATTGCCATTAGCCAAACGATATTGCGATTCATAATCATTGAAAAGATAGAGAGCAAGGCATTGCAGGCAATGCAGAACTTAGTCGCTCGATTCAGATGCAGGTACTAGATTGCCAAGTTTCTACAACTTGTTGAATGGCTTCATGAGCAGTTGCGATCGCTAGTTGTCGTTCTTCAGACCCGATTGCCAGATTTTCGGCATGGATAAACGTGACATCAGTTATACCAATGAAGCCAAACACTGCACGCAAATAAGGCTCTTGAAAATCGAGTGGTTCGCCTGCATAGCTTCCGCCTCGTGTTGTAATTACCAACGCTTTTTTATCTTTTAACAGTCCTTCGTAACCATCAGCACTCAGCACAAACGTCCGTCTGACTCTCACAATCTGATCGATGTATGCTTTGAAACTGGCAGGTACACTATAGTTGTACATAGGAATGCCAAAGATATAGAGGTTTGCCGCCAGCAGTTCAGCAATCAACTCATCGGAAATCATCAAGGCAGATTGTAATTCTGGAGTGAGTTGAGATGGAGGACAAAACGCAGCAGCAATCCACGCTTCATCGATCGCGGGTACTGGATAACGTCCTAAATCGCGATAAATGACAGGAACATCTGGATACATTTGTTTCCACAAACTCACAAATTGTTGGGTCAAAGTGCGTGAGATAGAGCGCTCGCCGCGTGGGCTAGAATCAAGGTGCAGAAGTTTCATGGATTAATCCTCTTAAAACCTGTTTGTAGAGTCAAAAAAACAATTACATTTAAGTATTGTGTGAGTACGATTGCAGCTTATAAATCAAGATGACTAAGCATCCTGCTGGTTTTTTGCTATTCGTTGATATCTGACAAAGAGTAGGGCATTGCAAACCAGCAAGACTGCGCCAAAGCCAAATAACGCCTGCATCACGCCAAATTTGTCAGACACAAAGCCAATCAGAATTACAGGAATGCCGTACCCCAAATAAGCGCAGACAAAATAGCCAGAGGTGAATCTCGCAGATTGAGTGCCGCTTATCTGTACCACTTCAGCCAATCCGCCCAGGTAGGTGAACCCGTAGCACGCCGTTCCAGCGATCGCCACTCCTGCCAGCACCAACCCTAAATAACCAAGCCACGCTCCACATGTGAAGCTAAAATAGCCAGCTACCAGCAGGACAGCACCGATCTGAAGTGATCGCCGAGCCTCTAGCCGACGGGCAAAAGGTTGAAACACAACCCCTGCGATCGTAATGATGAATAGCATTAAACCTGCCCAGTTCGGTAGCCCATATCTTGTTAGCTGGGTAGGTAAAATGACACCGACAATTCCTGCCAAAGACCATGCCAATGCGATCGCTAACCCCGCCCAAACTGCGCCCATTGAGAAACTTGGCAGCCGGATCAACACTGCTGAAGCCGTTGCCTGTTCTGGAATACTAATGGTTAAACCAATACAGCCCAGAAGCAAAATAAAGACGACCCAATAGCTAAACGGCACCAGTGAATAGCGATAAAACAAAGTGGCATTTGTAAACAGCGCACCACTGGAAAAGCCCAAAGCAGTAGTTAAGCTGACGTAAGCAGCAACCTTCGTGGCATTTTGTGGCATCAGCGTTGATAGGTATGCCGTTCCTGTTCCAGTCATGAAACCAACACTAATTCCTTGTAGAACTCGTGTGACAAACAGCGTGTAGATATTCGGCTGAACAATCATTAAAAACGTTGCGACACAAGCCAATAGCAAACTTGTGAGGATGATAGTTTTGCGTCCAATCCGGTCAGAGGCTCCACCCAGCAGAACCAGCGTCGGCACCAATCCTGCAATATAGGTTGAGAAAGCGATCGCCGAAACACCACTACCAAAACCTGCCATCTTTGCATAAGTACCGTACAGGGGAATTTGCAAATTCGTTGCGTGGGTGATGAGGAAAATGGCTACTGCCACAATGAACTGGGGTCGTTTCATTGTGAAACTCCTGAAATCCAAGTTGTATCTGTCAAAAAAGCCTTGGTTTTGCATCAAATATGCGATTGTTCCAGCAAACTTCAGCTGCTATAGCTGCACTTTATAAAGAATAATCTTTATAAAATAACTCTACAAAACCGCCTCAATGCTGTCTTGCACATTCTTGAGTTTTTGGACACATTCTTACTGACTTTTAATAAATACTTTGGGACTTACACCCACCAATCGTTTGAAGTGGCGGCTGAGATGGCTTTGATGGGTGAAGCCAAGACTGTAGGCAATTTCTGCGATCGTTAGGTTACTTTGTCGTAGCAATTGCTTGGCACGATCTACTCTGCACTGAATCACATACTGATGCGGTGCTAACCCGGTTGAATGTTTGAATAACGTTGAAAAATAACTCGGACTCATTTGCACAATGGCTGCTAGTTCGGCAAGTGCCAAGTCCTGTTCAAGGTTTTGATGAATGAAATCAATCACCTTCTGCAATTGGCGTTTGGCTAAACCACTCTGAGGTCTAGAGATGGATCTTTGGGCTGAGTAGTGCCGCAATAAATGAGTCATCAGAGCAGCTGTTAGCGAATTAATATAGAGACGACTGCCAACTCCGCTAGACTCCAGCTCTGACTTGAGCGCGAAGCCAAGACTGTAAATCAGCTGGTCAGGTTTGCTGAAACTGGGGACAAGCTCGATATCAGTGGCAGTTGTCAGATCGAAGGTATGACGTGCAAACGTCCTCGCCTCAAAACTGAGGGTAATAAATTCGTACTCGGTGTTCCAATAAGCAGAATTGAGGACATCAGCAGGCACAACCGTCACATCGCCATATCCAAATTGTCGCTTTTGAAAACGATGCTCGATCATCTCTTCAACCATTGGCGGCGAAGGACTGCGATCGTGAATGATAATGCGATGCTGCTTGGAATAATTTTCCGAAAGCTGATGTGGCGGATGTCGATGATATTGCAGTTGAATACCATCCCATTGGGCTTTGTCACTGGAAAGTAGGGGCGCTTCAGGGTAAAGCTTTAGCACATCATCCTTTTGAGCAAAGTCAATAACTAACAAGTCTGAGGCTAACATTGCTTGCTTTACTTCCTTAGACTGTACATGGCTTCAAGATAATGGATAGTAGTAATATTTGTTTTTTCTAGGTGCTAGACTGCATTACAGCTTAATTTATTTTTTAAAGATAAATCTTTAGAATCATCATAAGTATCCTGCTTGACTTTGTAAAGACTTTTCTTTAATTTGTTGATTATGAAAACTAGTCGACCAGTAGAATCAACTAGCATTCGGACTCGACAGGCGGTTGTCAAATGGCTCAAGCAAGAAGGATCGATAGATGCGGAAACGCTCGCCTCCTACTTGAACATCACTGCAATGGCAGTGCGGCAGCATCTCTACGCTTTGCAAAAAGAAGGATTGGTGACGTACCAGAAACAAGCGCGTCCAATGGGACGACCTGCCAAGTTATGGGAGTTAACGCCTGCTGCCGATCGTTTTTTCCCCGATCGCTACGCTGAGTTAACGTTGGGTCTGATTAACTCAATGAAAGAGGCATTTGGTGAAGAGGGATTTGATCGGCTACTAGAAGTTAGAACTCGCGAACAAATTCAAGCGTATCGAGCGATTGTGCCTCGCCATACTCCGCTTCAACAGCAACTAGAAGCGTTAGCAGCGCAGCGAACTGAGGAAGGCTACATGGCAGAGGTTACAGCTCAAGCCGATGGTACCTTTCTCTTCGCTGAAAAACATTGCCCCATTTGTGCGGTGGCAACTGCTTGTGCTGGGCTGTGTCAGATGGAGTTAGAAATCTTTCAAGCGGCTTTAGGTGACGATGTGAGCGTTGAACGAATTGAACACATTTTGGCGGGCGATAGACGTTGTGTATATCTGGTTATCAGTACTTAAACAAAACTAAAGAAAAAAGAAGAGTATAGTGGACAAAAAACGCCGACCACGCCCATAGACACAATACTCCTACCGTAGATAATCAGTTGGTGTCAATCAATACTTGATATCTCAGATTGAGAAACATCCTGATTTTCTCAAGCTGGAATATTACACTAGAGTAGCCTGGAATCCTCGGCACAGCTTCAGGATGGGTGAGGGTGAGGATTTGAATAGTTAATTCTTGAGCTAACTTATACCTAATGCTTTTCGCAATACCATTTGATCTTCTAACTTAGCTTGAAAACGACCATTTTCAATATCACGAATCCAACTCTGGCTTTTACCTGTTAACTTCGCTAAATCTCTTTGGCTTAAACCTAGTTTTTTTCTAGCCTCAATAATAAATTCTGTAGAAAGAGTTATTGGCGGCTTTAAGTTTGTCTTATTGTGGCTAATTCGTTGCTTTTTCTTGGGCTTGGTAAGCAGCTTTTTCCACTCTGGTGGCATTTCAAAATGTAAGATGCGAGCATTCATTAATCGATTCCACTTACCACGAGGAGCAGCATCAGTCAAACGATTTTCATTATTACCATCATGAATCCAAAAATCTATTGCTGCTTCGCCATCTTCTGGAATATCCGCTAATTTAGACCACAAAGGTTGAATTTCTAATGGATAGGTAACTGGATCAAATATCGGCTTCATCCCATAGTGGTTAAGTACTTCTAAATCACTTTCAAATATTTTTAAAAGACGTTGTCGATTTTCTGGTTGCAAGGCTACTTGCTGGATTCGTCGCTCTCCGTAAGCAACTTTCATCAGCATAGGAATTGTAATGCACTGTTCTTTGCCTAACTTAATTTTAAATAATAACCATAGCATCATCCGAGCAGCACCCTCATGTTGCTGCCAAATCTTCATTATTGTAGTTAATAAGAATTTGGGTAAAGTACCATATTGATAGAACGCTGTACGCTCTTTGCAACCTTGTCTGTTGAGAAAGTATTGCGCCCATTCACCAGCTTTTATTGTCAAAGTCAATCCTACTAAATGTTTGCATCCAGATTCGTCTTCCTGAAAGTGATGTTGAATATTCAATAAATGCCATAAACGGCTATTTTCTAGACAAATTTCTTTAATTTTTCCCTGGGCAGGTAAATTAATCGAAGCTATAATTCTGCATGGTTGTTGAGCTAGTTCTTTGATTAAATTTAGCTTGGTAATTTTGCTCAAATCCTTACGTTTATCTAGTCCTAAATACTGCTCAATTTGCTGGTCGTTAATAGTAAATTCTTCTTCCCAAGGCTTATCTAAATTAGTCGCATAAGCAGCATAGAGCAGGTGCATACAAGCAGCTCTAATATCAAAGGTTTTGATTGTAGATAAAGCTTTTGCACCTTTGAGGATGGCTGATGGCTCTGATTGTACGCTATCTGTAACTCGAAAGGCGATCGCTCCCTTACCGCGATTAATTTGTCGTTGATAATACAGTTCTCCCGACTCATCAGTTTCCCAAGGGAGAGACTGTCTCTGTGCTAAAACATTGCATAATTCCCAGATGGCGATCGCTGATGCAAAAGGATGGCTTTTCCCATCCGCAAAAAGTTCTGGACTAGGAACCTTTCTGTCATCAAGTTTGTATCTTCCCTTTTTCGGTTGAGAAGGGATGGGAGAATTGACAGGACAACAAATTACACACTGTGGCTCAAGATAATCTTCACAGTTATTACACAAACTAGGGTCAATCCAGTAATCACCGTCTATAACTTTGATCGCACCTTTAGGACATAGGGGAACGCAGGTAGCGCACTGAATACAACGATTAGTAATGGCGTAGGGCATAGTTTTGTGCAACTGATTTTAAAGTAGAAATGCTAACCACAGATGTAAATATTGGAAACATTCAGCTGTTATAAACTCCTCGCCTTGGCAAAGGTGCTGAAGTTACTGGATGCTGCTATTGCCCAATCTCAAAAATAAATCGAGTAAATTGGCAGTATTAACCGCCACATCTTTCAATTATTTTTGAATGTGCTTGTTGTGTATATTCTTAGCTTTGATAAATGATCATCGCTTACATTTAGCCTATTAGTTATCAGACCAAATAATTAGAGCAAAAATTGGTTTTTTATGCTGCTGATTTACCATTTTGTTTGATTTACTAATTAAATCTCTTGAAATCTCTGTTTTGTATGTGATATGCTGCTAATAAACCGACTAAGAATCTCCCTCATTGGTAAAAATTATTTTCAATTTTGGGAATTTTTTTGTTTTTCAGGTATTAAATGAGTATGATTTGTCAGGTTTAGTAAAAAGTTTTATTTGCCAGCCTAGCAGACTTACAAGTAAGATATTTTTGTTATTTACACTCAGGCTGCTAAATTGAACTTGTTTATTCTCTAGTCCAAACCTTTAACTGGAATGAGCGTGATTTACGTTACCACGGAAGGAATTTCTTGATTTTCTATTATCCAAAAAAATTTCTAACTTCTGGCTCCTTATAATTGTTATTAGTACCTTTTGTAACTGCTAAGACATTAAAATTTTGTTCATTATGAACTATTAAACAAATTTTTATTTTTGCACAAAGATTATTGTATTTATTATACATAAGACTACGCTATATTCATTTGTAATAAATTTTACTTTTCCCTATATAATAAAAGTAATTTTGAAAAAATATTAGCTTTTTTGAGGAAATTGTGGCTTTATAGAGTTAATTCAAACAATAAAGGAGTAAAAAGCGAATTTAGGTTACTTTTCACTCCTATTTTTCTGAAATTTAGTTGTTCTATTCGGTAAAAAATACTACTGCTTGACAGATTTCACATAATTGAAGACTTAAAAATCTTTAATTATGTTCAAGTGGGCTATGGGTGTAACAATTTTTCGGACAAGCCCTAGCGCAAGCCTGACAGCCAATACAATACTCTGGATGAATAATAGACATTACTTTGCGTTCGATTTCTTCTCCCTCCTCATCTTCTACAAATTCGCCATTTTCATTCAGCGCTCGCAGTATTAGCACATTCTGGCCGCAAGCCTTAAAGCATCGACCACAACCAATACATTTATCTTGGTTAATTGCTTCTACAAATTGGGGTGTCCAGACTTGACCTCCAAAGGTTAAACCAGTGAGTGTTGCCATAGGGTGATTGTTCGTAATTGTAAGGGTCTGAGGGGCAGAGGGGGCAGAGGGGGCAGAGGAGAATGACTACTAACTGTGGAGTCAAGACTCAAACTAAATAGGGTTCTTGATGAGTGCGAATTGTGCAGTCAGAACGGGGATAGGAGACACACAGGACAATAAATCCTTTAGCCATTTGCTCTTCATCGAGAAATACTTGTTCGGACTGATCAACTTCACCCTCAACCACTTTAGCGACGCAACTAGAGCAAGACCCAGATTGACAGGAAAAGGGTAACTCTATGTCTTGTTGTTCTGCGGCATCTAGAATTGTGGTATTTTCATCAACAGGAATAGTAATGTCGATCGCTCTCTTCTTATTAATCAATCTCACTTGATAAGTCGTCATCTTCGTATCCTCCAAATCAATAGGGTTTAGGGTATCAACTACAAGGAACGCCAGCCGGACTGCAATTACCTGCTTGGAATGATTTCCCACAGCCACAGGTATCAGTAGCATTGGGATTACTAAACTTAAATCCGCTTTCTAGCAAGCCATCGACAAAATCAACCACAACGCCTTCTAGTAATGGCGCACTTTGCGAATCAACATAGATCCGTAATTTCCCTTGTTGCAGCACCATGTCATCTGCTTGGGGTGCGTTAATAATTTTGATGGAATACTGATAGCCACTACAACCACCATCTTCCACAGCAACGCGTATCCCTCGTTGGGTGGAATTTTCATCTTTACTAAAACTTAAAAGAAAAGTACGCAGCCGGAATTCTGCTGCCTCTGTTAAAGTTAAAGTCATAAAAGATACCTTTAAACTATTGACTATTGACTATTGACTAAAACGCGACTTAGTTGTTGAGGGTGAGGATAGTGTTGAGAATGAGTACCGCAAACTGGACAATTGCGATCGCGGTAAGAACGACGCTTGGCGAATGTTAACTGGTGCAGATTCATTGTCAACAGTTCTGATGAGAGTGGCTGACTAAATCCAGTAATTAACTTCATGGCTTCTAGTGCTGTCAGACAGGCGAGAGTTCCCGAAACTGCACCCAGCACACCAAAACCACGCCGATCCCATTCTGGTTTTTCGGGAAATAGACAAGACAAACAAGGCGTAACACCAGGAATAATTGTTGTCAGATAAGCGTCCATCCCATCCATTGCGGCTTCTACCATCGGCTTACGCCAACGTACACAAGCTGCATTCAATAAGTCCCGTTCCCCAAAGTTGTGAGCGCAGTCCAGTGCTACATCGGCGGATTGAACTAAGGAATCAACGTTATCTGGTGTAACGTAATCAAATATGGCTTCAACCTCCACATCTGGGCTGATATCTTCCAGCCTTTCTTTCGCTTTAAACACCCTTGGCTTACCCACCCAATCATCACTCATCAGAATCTGGCGATTCATATCATCCAGCCGCAACTCACCGCCTCGAACCAGAATCAACCGTCCCACACCAGCTACCGCCAAGTAAAGCGCGGCTGTTCCACCTAACCCACCTACACCCGTCACTAATACCGTTGCAGATTTAAGTCGCTGCTGTGCTTCTTGTCCAAAACCAGGGAGCATGATTTGGCGGCGGTAACGTTCTAATTCAGTAGGCGTGAGATTTACCACTTTTTGATCTCCTAGCTTGTTGCAATTTCTGTCAGCATGACAATATTTTTCGGCTTCTGTTTAAACACCTTGAACAACTTTTGTTCTAAAGGTGTAGAACTCAAGAAAATTTCGTAAGCTTGTTTAAGTGCTGTGCAATATAAATCGAGCTTTTCTGCTTGGCTGGCTTGTGAATTATTAGCATCAATCTCTTGAATAGATTGAGAAAACTGCTTCAAAATATGCAGGCGGTTAACCTGAACTACTTTAGGCTCATAAGGTAGTTGAAAAAAATCGAAATATTCCTCTGCATTTACAAGTTTATTAAACTGTTCAATATCCCATGTCATGATTTTTTCTCCAAACTTTTTAGCTGAGACTTTAATTCATCTAAATGACGATAGATTTCATAAGTTTCGGCTGCTAGTGCTGTCAAATTTTGGTAATCAATTGGCAAACCTTCAGCCAAATCATGCAGATCCATTTTCAATTGACCAGCCTTACTGTTCAGTTTCTTAATTTGTAGTTTTAACCCTTCAATCGTCTGTTGATTGACAGAATCTGTTTTGGCTGACTGCACCATAATACTTCTCATCTCTCTGCGACTCTGCGTGATAAAAAATTATCTTGATTACAACTTAGTAACCTCAGTATATTTCTCCGCTAACTCAATCCCCTTTAGTGTCAGTTTCTCACCCTCTGCTGCTAACTTTTCTATCGAATCAAAGCCAAAACGTTGAGCATCACGTAAGGTTCTAGATACTAACAACAGCCGACCAGAGAATACCAACACCCAACCAAAACCTTCATGACTCAAATCAAGAACCACCTGGGATAGTGAGCCAGTTTTCTGTTCGATTTGGGAGGCGATCGCCCGATAGAATGACATAATCCTGGCTTTGGTAGCCGATTCAACATCACCCTCTACAGAGATTTGGCGTTTAGCTTGCTTGCTGACAATATAAGGTTTGAGAATTAATTCATCCGACCAATTGCGATAAAATCCATAAGCATCTTGAGCGCGAATTTGTCTTACCAATTCTTGAACAAATGGAGATTCTAAAGCTTTGCTACTGATGGATTGATTAACAATTTCAGTTGAACTCATACGCCTACTTCCTCCTCTACAAAACTTGATGATTTTTGTTGTAAGACTTTCCGCAACCAAGGTGGAGGACTGCCTTTCAAAGTTTTGACTAACTGTTCCAAAAGGTCAGTAATTTTGTCATCCTCAGACCGCGCCTTGATTGGTGTAATTCGTTTCTTAATTAACCGAGCAGCCGCACTTCCGCCAATTGCTGATACATAAACAATCGTACAATCAGCCAAAGCTTCAAGTTTAGGTACTAATTTATCCTCGTTACCATCTTCTTTCAGGTCGCCCTCAAACCTCAAAGTATTGAGAAACTGATACCCATCTGGTGAAACTTCATAAACATCAATTTTATTAGCCCAACCAAAATGAGCATTAATATGAATTTGGTCATTAGTTGCAAAAGCAATTTTCATAATTTATCTTCCACGAATGACGAAATTTCTAATGCTTGGCTTTTTCTTCTTCTGCTTCCAGAAATAAATTGCCAATATCAAATAAAAGTTGTGTAGTCCCTCGATAGCCCACAGTACAACGTTGTCCATTACCCAAGCGGTCAAAAATAGGAAAACCAAGACGATAAAAAGAAGTTTCTAGACGGCGGGAAATGGTTTTACCATGAGAATTAGCAATCACCAAATCAGAACCTACCGCTAACCGCTCAAAGTCTTCCAAATCGCCAATAGTGACGCTTTCCACTGGCAGTTTTTCTAAAAGCGGCGACTTTGTAGTTGTGACTGCGGCCTGAACTTCAGCACCCATTGATTGCAAAAACCAAACTATTGACCATAGCAAATCCGGTTCTAGTGCTAACGAAACCCGCTTACGCCCGAAGTAAAAGTGAGTATCCAGCATCGCGTCTTGCAACTGGCGGCGTTGGTGGCGGTATTTGGCTGGGACTGTATTCCCACTAATATCAACCAGTCCTTGCAAAAAGTCATCCACTGCATCTAACCCAGTCAGTTGGGGAAAGACTTCGTAAGGTATGCCAAACCGTTGTTGCAAACTCTCGGCTGCACCCCGCACACTTTCGCCTAGTGCGAGGGTAAACACCGAACTACCCATTTGTCGGAGTTCTGCCAAAGTTGTACCGCCACCTGTCACCGCACTGTAAGAATCATCTAAATGACCATCAAGTGAAGCGGAAAGGTCAGGTACGACAATGGCTTTTAGCCCAAAGGCTGAGACAATCTCTTTAATTTCCTGCACATCCCCAGACGTAAACGCAGAACTTGCCAAAATATTGATTTGGTCTAGCCGGGTTTCTCCGGGTTGGGGAATTTCTTTAACTATGCTTTCGACTGCTGTGGCAAAACCATCCTGCAATGCACCTTTAAAATCAGGTGTAGAAGCAAATACAATCGGCAAATCATATAATTCTGGGTGGCGTTTGCGGATACTTCTGAGGATGCCTTGCATATCATCCCCTCTGGTTTCCGTAAGTCCGGTAGTTAACAAACCAATAATTTCTGGCTTTGACTTTTCTACCAGCGTCAAGATTGCTTGCTCAATATTATCTTCGCCACCCAAGATAGTGGTAACTTCAGTCATGGCAGTGGTGGATAGGGGAATGGCTTCCCGAAAATGCCGCACTAACATGACTTTGGCGAAAGCAGTACAACCCTGAGAACCGTGAAACAAAGGCATTACGCCCTTCAATCCTAAAAATGCTAAGGCTGCACCTAAAGGTTGACTTTGCTTCAAAGGATTAACCGCAACCACCTTTTGCGAATTTTGAACTACAGTTTTCCCCCTCTGCTCCCCTGCTTCCTCTGCTCCCTCTGCTCCATCTTCCCACAATGCCGGCTTACGCACCTGCGCCCAGACTGGACTGTAAAGCGCTTCATCCAGTTCTCGCGCCATTTCCACCATACCCACATAGCCAGCATAGGGATGATGCCGTTCTTGGTTAATATCTAAAAAGGGGATACACGCTTTCAGGGCCGTGTATTGATTGCGACCACCAGCAATCAGCATATCGGCTTTCGTTTGGGCGATTACTCGTAACAGTTCTTGAGCATTGCCTTTTTCCATGACGATGCCATCTTTGCCCAGTAAGTCTATAATTTTGGCTTTATCCTCCTCAGTGCTTTTCTTGCTGCTAGTGGCGACAACTTCCATTCCCAAGTCTTTAGCCGCCGAAATAATTGACCAACTTTTCACACCCCCGGTATAAAGAACAACACGCTTACCTTTGAGGCGATCGCGATAGGGAGCCAAAGCAATATCTAAAGCAGCAGTTTCTTGGGTAATTAACTGTTCTACTCGCTCTTGCAGACCTTGATCACCTAACTTTGCAGCAATATTCCGCAAACAGCGATTCATGTCATCCACGCCATAGAAAGATTCTTCAATGTAGGGAATGCCATAGCGCTCCTCCATCTTTCTTGCCACGTTAATCAAGGCTTTGGAGCAGATCATCACATTCAGCTTGGCGCGGTGAGCATATTGCACTTCTTTATACTTAGCATCACCCGTAATTTTAGCGAGAACTCGAATACCTAATTTTTCAAATAAAGGCAGAACTCCCCACAATTCGCCTGCAATGTTGTACTCACCAATGAGATTAATATCTAATGGGGTTGTATATTCTGGTTCAGCACTACCGATAACGTATTCTAGTAAGGCTTCCCCACCGACTCGATTACCAAGGTTTTTACTACCAATAAAACCAGGGGAATTCACAGGGATTACAGGTGTACCTGTTTTCTTGGCTGCGGCTTCACAGACTGCATCTAAATCATCGCCAATCAATGCTGTAACACAAGTGGAGTAGACAAAAACTGCCGCAGGTTGATAGCGTTGTTGCACCTCCAAGATGGCTTTGTACAGCTTCTTTTCCCCACCGAAGATAATATCATTCTCACTCAGGTCGGTTGTAAAACCCATTTTGTAGAGATGGGAACCAGAGGAAAGGCTACCACGACCACCCCAAGAATTACCAGAGCAGGCGATCGGCCCGTGGACTAAATGAGCTGCATCAGTAATGGGGACTAGGGCGATTGATGCGCCATCAAAAGCACAACCTCCTTGTGCTGCACCAGGTTGGGCTTGTTGATGACAGGATTTGTTTTTTTTCTGCCCATGTTTGTGGTGATTGTGTTCGCATCCTGGCTCACTTAGCAGCTCGTTAATTTTGCCTTGGGTGATTTTCATTGGTGTTTGAGTAATATTGTGTTTGGTTAAATACTTCTCATCAAGTGAGCAGAGGAAGCGGAGGAAGCAGAGGGGCAGAGGAGGCAAAGAAGATGGAAAAGAAACCTATTAAAAGTCATAAAGATTTGAAGGTTTATCAGATGGCATTTGATGCCGCTATGAATATCTTTGAACTTTCTAAAAAATTTCCTGTTGAAGAGCGTTATTCATTAACGGATCAAATTCGTCGGTCTTCACGCTCTGTTTGTGCAAATATGGCTGAGGCTTGGAGAAAGCGTCGATATAAGGCAGCTTTTGTTGCTAAACTTAATGACTGTGAGGCTGAAGCTGCTGAAACTCAGACTTGGATTGAATTTGCTGTTAAGTGCAACTATCTTGATGTTGAATCAGGCAGAGAGATATATGCAACTTACAATCAAATTCTCAGTGGATTAGTGAGTATGATTACTAACCCTTCACCTTGGCTAATGAAACGCTAGTATTATTCCTCCTCTGCCCCCTCTGCCCCCTCTGCCCCCTCTGCTCCCTCAGCAAATATATCTGGTGATATCTTCACCACATTCATCAGAGAGGTAGGAGAGGCTGCGGAAGCGTAAGGCTATAAATTCGTCGTAGAGGGGATTGAGTTTGCAGAGTGGGGGGATGTGGATGGTGTGTCCCAGGAATGTAATGGTTCGTTCAAAGGGACAGCAGCAGGGAATGAGGCGGCAAATTAGATGGGCGGTATTGCGATCGCACACTTGAATTTGATCTACCCATCGACGTAGGGGGGAGAGAATATTGAAGCTTTCCGGGGTGTGGATGATGGTACTCATAGCGGGCAATGTATAAGGAGAGCAGAGGGGGCAGAGGGAGCAGAGGAAGCAGAGGGGGCAGAGGAGGAAGAGGAGGAATGCCCAATGCCTCATGCCCTCTGCCTAGTTACTATCGAATTAAGTCGTAGGAAATATCGGTCTTAGATGGAATGATGGTGTTACGATCCAACTCATCCAGAATGGTGTTAACTATCCAGTTGAGTAGGTTGATTGTGCCTTGGTAGCCGTAGGTGGCGTAGCGGTGTAGGTGGTGGCGGTCAAAAATCGGGTAGCCAATCCGGACAAATGGGGTTTTGGTGTCGCGCCAGAGATATTTACCGTAGGAGTTACCGATGAGCAAGTCTACAGGTTCGGTGAATAGCAAAGACCTCATGTGCCACAGGTCACGTCCACCGTGGATAGTAGCACCTTGACCAAAGGGGCTAGAGTCCAGTAATGCCCGCAGTTCTGCTTCAAAATGTTCGTTACTGTTGCTGACAACGATGTGGACTGGTTCTGCACCCAGTTCTAACAGGAATTGTGTCAAACCAATCACCAAATCAGGATCGCCATACATCGCCACGCGCTTGCCGTGTAACCATGCTTGAGAATCGGTCAAGGCATCCACTGCGCGTCCGCGTTCATCTTCTAATTCTTGGGGAATTGGCTTACCAGTTAACGCCGATAGTTTCATCAGAAATTCATCAGTGCCACGAATCCCGACTGGACGGTTAACGTAGGTCTTTTGCTTCCATTCGTGTTCGATGTACTCACGAGTTTTAGTAGTGGCGTAAGCTTGCAGGGCAATGGTCGCTTCTGCATTGATGGAATCAGCCGCGTCCTCTAGCTTAGTTCCGCCAGGATACATATTGTATTCCCCGTTATTTGGAGAATCCAGGTATTCTGAGTTATCTGCCAACAAGGTGTAGTTAATTCCCATCACATTGGCAATCCGTTTAATTTCGCGCAGGTTGCCAATATAGGTTTCAAATCCTGGAATAAAGTTGATTTTGCCGTTGCTGGTTTCTTTCTTCTTCCCGGCTGTCAAATTCGACAGAATCCCCTTGATCATGTTGTCGTAACCCAAAATATGGGAACCTACAAAGCTGGGGGTATGAGCATAAGGAACTGGGAAGTCTTCAGGCACAGCACCTTCCTCTTTTGCAGTTCTGATAAAAGCTTGCAGGTCATCTCCTATTACCTCTGCCATGCAGGTAGTACAAACAGCGATCATCTTGGGCTTATATAGGTTATAGGAAACTGCTAAACCTTCAACCAAGTTTTTCAGACCACCGAATACGGCTGCATCTTCTGTCATAGAGGAGGATACAGCAGAAAACGGTTCTTTGAAGTGGCGGGTTAAGTGACTACGGAAGTAAGCAACGCAACCTTGAGAACCATGTACGAAAGGTAGTGTACCTTCAAAACCCACGGCTGCCAAAATTGAGCCTAGAGGTTGACAAGCTTTTGCTGGGTTAACGGTCAAAGCTTGACGAGCAAAGTTCTTTTCGCGGTATTCCCAGGTCTTTGTCCACTCAGCAATGCGGGTAACTTCTTCGGGGTTGTGTCCACATTCAAACTCTTTCTTGGCTTGAAATAATTCTTGATATTCTTGCTGTTGAAAAAGTTCGGCGTGATCCTTAATCTTGTTTACATCATTTTGAGCCATTGGTAGTCTCCAAGTTTGGGGGGTGGGGAGTATCAGAGCAGGGGAGCAGAGGGGGCAGAGGAAGAGGCTGAATTATTTCTTCCACGGAGCGCCAATTAAGCTCCAGGTGGGGCTGTTGAGAGCTAGATCCATGTCACGGGCGAAGATGGCGAATCCGTCGTAGCCGTGGTATGGCCCGGAATAATCCCATGAGTGCATTTGCCGGAAGGGAAGCGCCATTTTTTGGAAGACGTACTTCTCTTTAATACCAGAGGCAATTAAATCGGGATTGAGTGCTTTAACGAACTGCTCGAACTCATAAGCAGATACGTCATCGTAAATCAGAGTGCCGTTTTCCACGTAGTGGGTAGTGCGTTTGTAGTCGTCGTTGTGACCAAATTCGTATCCTGTACCAATTAGCTTCATACCCAGGTCTTCAAAGGCTGGTACAACGTGGCGAGGACGCAGACCACCAACCATGAGTGCAACGGTTTTCCCTTCTAAGCGGGAGCGGTACTTGTCAAGCACAGCTTTGGTTTGGGCTTCGTACTTAGCGATGACTTCTTCTGCTTTTGCTTGAATGGTTTCGTCAAACTTGGCTGCAATTTCTCGTAATGACTTAGCAATTTGAGTGGGGCCGAAGAAGTTGTATTCTAACCAGGGAATACCATAGGTTTCTTCCATGTGGCGGGCGATGTAGTTCATGGAGCGATAGCAGTGAACTAAGTTCAGTTTCACGCTGGGAGTAAGCATCATCTCATGGAGTGTGCCGTCGCCAGACCACTGCGCTACAACGCGCAACCCGATTTCTTCTAAGAGGATGCGACTAGACCAAGCATCACCGCCGATGTTGTAATCACCGATGATTGCTACATCGTAAGGGCCTGGTTCAAATCCGAGTGTGCCTTCTTTCTTGGCTTTGTCGGCTTTGGGGAATACCCAGTCGCGGATGGTGTCGTTAGCAATGTGGTGTCCAAGGGACTGAGACACACCCCGGAAGCCTTCGCAACGTACAGGAACAACGGTTTTGCCAGTATCTTTGGCTTTCTTCTTGGCAACGGCTTCGATGTCGTCTCCAATTAGACCGATGGGACACTCGGATTGTATGGAAATACCGCGATTGAGGGGGAATAGTTCTTCAATTTCATCGATGAGTTTAGCGAGTTTTTTATCTCCACCAAATACAATGTCCCGTTCTTGGAAATCGGAAGTGAACTGCATCGTGCCGAAGCTATCAATGCCAGTAGTACCGATGTAATAGTTACGACGACCAGACCAGGAGTAGTAACCGCAACCGACCGGGCCGTGGCTGATGTGGATCATGTCCTTGATTGGCCCCCAAACCACACCTTTAGAACCTGCGTAGGCACAACCACGGGTGGTCATTGTACCGGGAACGGATTTGATGTTGGATTTAACGCCGCAATCTGATTTGCCTTCTTCGTAAACGTTGAGGTGCTTTTCCCGTCTTTTACGTGATTTTTCGGGATAGGCTTGTAGCACATCTTGAATAAGTTCTTTTTTATCAACGACTGGCGTTGTTTCGTTTAAAGATTCGGTAGGTGACATAATTTTTGGGGATGAGGAAGTTGCTATTGGAGTTCCATGAAGTAAGGGCGAGTAGTGAGGGTTTCAGCCTCACTACGAAACAGAGTATTAGACTACTACTGCTTTGCCTGCGTCTTGAGCGATCGCTTTTTGATATTCTTCTTCGCCGCCAAGAATACCGAACTCCACCAGCAGTTCTTCCAATTCGTCCATTGAGATGGGGGTGGGGATGGTCAGTTTGGTATTTTCTTTGATTTTCTTCGCCAAGGTGCGGTATTCGTTGGCTTGGGGATGTTCGGTAGCGTATTCAATTACTGTCATCCGGCGCAGTTCTGCGTGTTGTACTACGTTGTTGCGAGGTACAAAGTGAATCATCTGGGTGTTGAGTCTTTCAGCCAATGCTTCAATCAATTCGACTTCTCGGTCAACATTACGGCTGTTGCAGATGAGACCACCCAAGCGTACACCACCGGAGTGAGCATATTTCAAAATACCGCGAGCAATGTTGTTTGCTGCATACATCGCCATCATTTCACCAGAGCAAACGATGTAGATTTCTTGCGCTTTCCCCTCCCGAATTGGCATGGCGAAACCACCACAAACAACGTCGCCTAATACGTCGTAGGAAACGAAATCAAGGTCTTCATAAGCGCCGTTTTCTTCTAAGAAGTTAATGGCGGTGATGATACCACGTCCAGCGCAGCCCACACCAGGTTCGGGGCCGCCAGACTCGACACACTTAACGCCTTGATAACCAGTCAATAATACTTCGTCCAGTTCTAAATCTTCGACTGCACCGCGTTCCGCAGCTAAGTGGAGAATGGTAGTTTGAGCTTTGCTGTGCAACATCAAACGAGTGGAGTCTGCTTTGGGGTCGCATCCGACAATCATGATGCGTTCGCCCATTTCTGCAAGACCAGCGATCGTGTTTTGCGAGGTTGTGGATTTACCGATACCACCTTTACCGTAGAAAGCGATTTGTCTAATGTTGTCAGTCATGGTAGTTTCTCCTGCAATAATTTTCGTTGTTGGGATTTTATGGTTTGTGTTTGATGGCGGCGATCGCTTTAAAATAACTAGGCGATCGCTTTTGAGAACGGCCTTGGTGGCGATGAACTACGCCCCACCGGAGGTGAACGCTCTAAAAGGTTGGGAACGAGAAAAGAGAAATTGTGCATCTATTTAGTTAGGTGAAAATTTTTATCTAGCTCTACTGATACTGAATAATGGGTCAACTGCTTCTACTCGCAAGCTGTGGCTAACACGCTCTTGCAATTTGGCTTCAACAGCAATTTTGAGGGTGGCGGTACTGCTAGGACATGAACCACAAGCACCTTGCAATACTACTTGGACGTTATCTCCTTGCACATCGTACAGTTCGATATCTCCTCCATCAGCAATTAGTAGTGGTCTAACTTCTTCATCCAAAACTTTTTGAATCAAGGCAATTTTTTGGACAGTTGTTAGCGGTCGTGGGGATTGTTCCTGAGTAGTAGCGGCAATTTTTGTACTTAATTTGTAAGTACCCACAGGTGCTGATTCCTTGATAACCGCAGAGATGAGGTCATCGATATCAGCAAGACAAGAACCGCAACCACCACCAGCTTTGATATAACTTGTGACCTGTTCGGCGGTGGTGAGATTGTTTTCCCGAATCACACGGCGAACTTTAGACTCGCTGATTCCAAAGCAGCGACAAACTAAAGCCCCTTCATCATCATCATGAGCAGCTACAGGAATACCTCGGTATTTGAAAATCGCTGCTTCTAAAGCTTCTTGTCCCATTACCGAACAGTGCATCTTGGCTTCTGGTAATCCGCCCAGGTATTCAGCAATCTCCTTATTGGTAACTTTTAAAGCTGAATCTAAAGTTAAACCCTTAACTAACTCAGTCAAAGCCGAGGAAGAAGCGATCGCACTGGTACAACCAAAGGTCTGAAAACGAGCATCTAGAATTTTATCAGTGTCTACTTCTATCTTCAGGTGTAGTCTCAAAGCATCTCCGCAGGCAATACTACCCACCTCACCAAAAACCACTACCACCCCTGCTTCGTTACTATCTGCGATCGCACCTTGGTTTTTAGGATTGTAAAAAAGCTCTAATACCTTCTCTGTATATTCCCACATAACTAATTTAGATTGTGTATTAATTATTTGTTTTGTTATTCGTTATGGCTATCAAAGAAACTCCCTCCTCTGCCCCTCTGCTCCCTCTGCCTCCTCTGCCTCCTCTGCCTCCTCTGCCTCCTCTGCCTCCTCTGCCTCCTCTGCTCCCTCTGCTCCCTCTGCTCCCTCTGCTCCCTCTGCGCCCTCCGCTCCCTCTACTCCCTCTGCCCCCTCAATGCGCCAACACTTCCTCCCTTCCTTGCAACCAATCAGCTTGGTCATTACTAAAGGGAGAGATAGCCCGCAGACGTTCGACAATTGGGGGCATGAGTTGGAGGACTTTATCTATCTCTGCTTCAGTGGTGTAACGTGAAAGGCTGAAGCGAATGGAACCGTGGAGAATGGTATAGGGTAAGCCCATAGCCCGTAAAACGTGGGAGGATTCTAAAGAACCAGAAGTACAGGCAGAACCAGAAGATGCACAGATGCCGTATTTATTGAGGGAGAGGAGAATCGCTTCGCCTTCGATGTATTTGAAACCGATGTTGCTGGTGTTGGACAATCTGGAAGTAGGATGACCGTTGACTTCAGTATTGGGAATTGCCGATAACAAACCTTGTTCCAGGCGATCGCGTAATGCCTTTTCCCGCTTCACATCTTTTAAATGTATCTGGGCTAATTCCGCCGCTTTACCCAAGGCAATCATCCCTGGAACATTCTCTGTACCTGCTCTGCGTCCCCGCTCTTGGTGTCCACCAACTAACAGAGGACGAAATCTCACACCGCGTCTGACATACAGCGCACCGATACCTTTGGGTGCATGGAGTTTGTGACCGGAGAGGGTAAGCATATCAATGCTGCTAGTTTTGAGGTTGAGAGGAACTTTCCCCACCGCTTGCACTGCATCGACATGGAAGATAGCGCCTGCATCTTTCGCCCGTAACCCAATCTGTTCGATGGGGAACACTACACCAGTTTCATTATTAGCGTACATGGTGGAAACTAAAGCCGTATCCCCGGTCAAGGCTGCTTCTAGTTCCAGCAAATCAATTTGTCCCTGACTATCTACAGATAAATAGGTAACTGTATAATCTTGCTTTTCCAGTTGTTTGCAGACATTAATTATGGCTGCGTGTTCTACCTGAGTAGTAATAATATGACGCTTTTGGGGTTGTGCTGCTAAAGCTGCCTTGATAGCTGCATTGTTGCCCTCAGTACCGCAACTGGTAAAGATAATTTCTGATTCTTCTGCTCCCAACAAAGAAGCAACTTGCCCCCTAGCTTGTTGTACAGCTTTACCTACTTGTCCGCCAAAGGTGTGCATTGATGAAGGATTGCCGTAAAACTCGGTGAGGTAAGGCAGCATTGCCGCTAGAATTTCTGCATCTACCTTAGTTGTGGCATTGTTATCTAAATAAATCACACTCATGCTTCGATTTATATTGTGTTCACTGAAAGACTTTTCATTAAGACCGCAGAGGGGGCAGAGGAAGCAGGGGAGCAGAGGAGAGGGTTTTAATGATTATTTTCTAGTCCCTAGCCCCTAGCCTCTAGTAGTCTGCCAAGAGAACTTTGCAAGGTTAATAGCAGCACAAAAAATCTCTTTCTCCCCCTGCTTGCCCTAGCCTAGCAATTTTGGGTTGGTGAACTACTAGTCTCTAGAATCCATTGCTCGTAAAATTCCAAAGCCACCTTTTCAATCACGTCGTAAGCCTCAACGGTTTGTAAACCGGCTTTGAGTAATTGTTCTTGAGGACAGTTACCAATTTTCGAGACTAAAACTGCTTTGCAATCAGAGATAGCATGAATAATGTTGTCGAGAGTGGCTTCCTCTCCGTATCCACTTTGGCAATAATGGTCAATCTTGCGATGGCTGACAAATTTAGCATTTCTACCATCTACTTCGTAAATCATGAACTCTTTAGCATGACCAAAGTGTTGGTTAACTAAGCCACCGCCTTTAGTAGCGACTGCAACTAGAATTTTAGGACTATTGTTTAAAGATGTTGTCTGTAATGTCTCTACTACTTTTTCTTTGACGACTTGGATTTCTTTTTGGGATTTTTCAATACCTGCGTGAACTGCTTGGCGTTGCTCCAAGTTGTATTCTGGAGCCATTTCCATGAATTTTTCTTTAGTAAATTCTTGGCTGCGGTCTTCACCTAATAACCCTACCGCATCGGCGCGGCACTGGCGACAGTGGCGCATCATTTTCATATTGCCAGCACAGTTATCTTGTATTTGCTTCAGTTCTTTAGCTGTGGGGCCGCGTTGACCAGTCAAACCGAAGTGAGTACCATGTTCTGGGGCGGAAATTAAGGGCATGATGTTGTGCAGGAATGCACCTTTGGAACGGATTACTTGATTAACTTCTACTAAGTGTTCGTCATTTATCCCCGGAATCATGACCGAGTTAACTTTGCAGAGAATGTCTGCTTCTTGGAGGGCTTGCAATCCTTCCATCTGCTTTTCGTGCAGAATCTGAGCAGCTTCTATGCCTTTATAGCGTTTGCGTCTATAGTGAACCCAAGGATAAATCTTTGTGCCGATTTCTGGGTCTACCATATTAATAGTAATGGTGACGTGATCAATGTTGAGTTGTTTAATGCGATCGACGTAATCGGGAAGCATTAATCCGTTGGTTGACAGGCAAAGTTTGATATCTGGTGCTTTCTCGGCAATTAACTCAAAGGTGCGGAAAGTCTTTTCAGGGTTCGCTAGGGGGTCTCCAGGCCCGGCAATTCCCAATACAGTCATTTGGGGAATTTTGCCAGCAATCACCAGGACTTTGTGCGCTGCTTCTTCTGGTGTGAGTAATTCACTAACTACACCAGGACGGCTTTCATTTGCACAGTCATACTTGCGATTACAATAGTTGCATTGGATGTTGCAAGCTGGTGCTACAGCAACGTGCATCCGTGCATAGTGGTGGTGTGCTTCTTCGCTATAACAAGGATGTTTCTCAATCCGCGCCTTGATTTTCTCATCTAAACCAGTTGTCGTATCTGTTTTGCTGCTACAACCACAACTATTAGATTTGGGTTGAGTTTTTGTTTGTGGAGTGGCAGATGTTAGAAGTCCTGTAGGTGGTGGTGTCATTGAATTTCGCTACTATTAGGGTAAGATGCTGAAACTTCAATCTCAGCCAGGAATTAAAGTCGCGTCTCTGAGAACCTGCCTACGTTACCGATGTTGGATTGTGGATTGGTGATTCCATCGAGAATCACAAATCTAAAATCCAAAATGGTTTGACTTTCGGCTAGTTTATCCACGTTGGGGATTTGGGGAAAATTTAGGCTTAAAACCGCAACTTCTATTCACCGTTAACTTTCGAGTTTGTTTAGCGCTTTGGGTGTTTAGCTATACGATGTTTTTATTTATAGCAGCCAATTGAAAACAAAAATTTGTGAGTGTTTTTTAGAATTTATTAAAATAATTAATTTTGTACTCAAGAAATGAAACCCAGAATCCACAAGGTTTCAGGAAATTTGAAAAAATTTTTTTAGGTATGGGTGCTAGTATTTTTCTGCCAGGGTACGAGTATTTATGATGAAGGGGTGTCAGTATTTATGTACTCACCTGTGACCCAATACTAGCAATAGTTCGGGTGTATTTTGACCTATTTTTTTGTTTTTTCTATATGTACTCAGATAGCTGGCGATCGCCTGCCCAAAGCATTATTCATTTGTTTTTGCTTCGAGATAAATAGCTGCAATAGTGAACTAATAGCTACTCCAGGGTTCTAGCAAAATGCGATTCTGTATCCAAAATAACACTTTCTTGATTTAAAAAAGTAATTTTAAAATAACTTTATATAAAATTGTGTCTTCATATACAGATTGACTATTGCAACTTCTGTGATGTGTTTACTTGCTCTATTGCAAAGATAACATACAGGCGGCAAAAATATTTGCTAGAGAACTTTTAATATTTATATTTTTACTCATTAATGTATATGTAGCTACAGAATTTTATTATTTCTTAGCAAAATGGTAATAGATTAAGAGTCTTGTAGCTTGATATACAGAAAATTCTTTTCACCGCAGTTATCTGCATTAACCAATGAGTACAAATTAGGATAGGAACTTCCACCAACCCTTGGTGCTACTTGATTCCACAGTAAATAATAACTCACTGCTGATAGGAAAAAATTCTCGTACCCTACCCTGAAAAAAACTTTTTTTAGCTGGGGACATCCGATGGTACGGGGATTGATATTAATTGAGTACAAATTAATATATGCACTGGAATGATCAGAGCTATCTGATATAAGTAGTCGTCATTAACTTTACAAATAAATCAATATCCAGCAAAGATTTAAAGTCTTTCAGCATTATGCAATCAGATGAATTAGAACTAGACTTACCACCAGCGTTTGAAATTGGCGCAAAAGTCAGAACTCGCAAGCTAATCCGTAACGATGGCACTTATCCTGGGCAAGAAATTGGGGCAACATTAGCAAAAAAAGGAGAGGTTGGCTATGTTGTCAGTATTGGTACATTTCTGCAAAATTCCTATATCTATGCAGTGCATTTTATCGAAAAGGGTTTTATTGTCGGTTGTCGCAAAAAAGAACTAGAAATTTTTGAGGAAATTAAATGAAAATCATGCTGCGCCAGAATTCTGCGGGAAATCTAATGGTTTATATTGCCAAAAAAGACCTAGAAGAAGAAGTAGTCAAGCAAACAGAGGGATCTGATGGTAAAGTCCTCACTTTAGCCAACGGTTGGGAATTAGCGATTCCTAATTTACAAGAACCTGTTCGATTACCGCAAACTGTAGAGGCTAAAAGGCTACTTTAGCAGTGCAGCTAACTTTTAGGTTCAAATTCATACCCTCAAGCATAGCAGAAAAATAAAGCGATCGCTCAAGGCAAACGCACCTTAAACTAGCACTTTAATAGTATTACGGAATTAATTAATGAGGGTTTTAATATTGAACTGGTACTAGCGGATAGTTTTGTAGTTTATTGATATTAACTATTCTGTGCTGTGTACCTATTCTCAAACAATTGAGATGCAGAGAAAGAAGTTATACCGCCTACTAGAATAAGACTTTAAGACAGGCGTTTACCAGGTATTACACCCAATTTTTGTTTGACTCTAGTTTTGAGAATGAACCCAGTACCAAAAACAACAACCATCAATGCTGGTACAGAATTGGGTTCGGGAACTGTGGTCAAACGGAAACTATCAAATGTCCAAGCTCCACCGTCTGGATTTGTCCCATCATCAACTTGTAAACGGATACCTAAAGAGGAATATCCGTTATTAATAGCACTATTGAAAATTGAGGTGATATCAAAACTCAAAGTGTTTCCAGTTGCTAGATTGGCTGTACTAAAAGATTCTATAGCGGCAATGGATGGAGCTTGATAATCATATAGATTTTCCTCGTTGTTGCCAAGGTAGCTAATAACCTTGATATTTCCCGTAAAAGGGAAGTCATTTTGAGCAGGAAACAGTCCACCTGACTGAAAAACATTAAAACTTACCGTCGCTAATGATGTAGTAGACAAGCCTGCAAGATTGTATTCAGAAAGACCGCGAATATCTTCGTTGTAATAGCTACCAACTTCATTCTTACCAGGAGGGTTACTAAATGGATTGCTGGTGCTGGAGCTAAAGTAAATACCATATCCGTTGGGATCAGGCCCACTAGAGACAGAAAACGCTAACCCTTGCACTGTTGCAGCTTTGACTGGAGAGGGTGAGGCGACGGAAAGAGTAGCAATTGCCGCTAATCCTATTGAGCCAATAGCGATCGCAGATCCTTTTTTGATTTGAGTTAGAGCTTTCATACGCTGAACTTTGCTAGGTAAATGCTTGAGTTAATATTCCATCCTTGGTAAAAATTACCATCTATAGTACAGCTTGTCTACCGATAAACCGTAAAAATAATTCTTCCTATATTTAGTGATGTCCTTAACACAAATTTAAGGAATAAATTTGGACAATCTAAGTGCTTGACTTTGTTTTACTAGCCGTGTGATACTCCTAGCTGTAAGATTAACCCGGTATCTCAATCAAATTACCGTAGATATTTACTAAATAAACTTTATACCTCCCAAGCTTGTGAACAAGTTAATTGGGAACAGCTTGTCATGTGTATTCTTTTATACCTTATCTGCTCCATATAGTTTCCATACCGAAAGGGAGATTAATCAATGACACAGTACATACATGGCGGTGTGAATCGTCGTAAGTTCTTAGGTATGACTGCTGCTGGTACTCTTATGGCCACAGCTAGTGCCAATTTATTCTCAAGAGCGACAGCCCAATCTAGCCGCCCAAATGTGGTGTTTATTTTAGTTGATGACATGGGTTGGGGCGACCTGAGCATCTATGGACGCACAGATTACGAGACTCCTAATCTAGACAGACTGGCACGGCAGGGAGTACGTTTCACTAATGCTTACGCGAATCAAACCGTTTGCACTCCTACACGGATAGCTTTCTTAACGGGACGATATCAAGCGCGATTACCCGTCGGCTTACGAGAACCTCTAGGCGCTCGTTCGCAACCAGCTAGTAATAATATAGGAATACCAGCCAATCAACCCACCATTGCCTCACTACTGAAAGCAAATGGTTATGAAACTGCGTTGGTTGGTAAGTGGCACGCTGGTTATCCCCCTAACTTTGGGCCTCTCCAAAAGGGCTTTGACGAGTATTTTGGACACTTAAGCGGTGGGATTGAATATTTCACGCATACAGGTACAGATCGGATACTGGATCTCTATGAAAATGATGTACCTGTACAGCGTTCTGGGTATGTTACAGATTTGTTCACAGACAGAGCAGTTGAATTCATCCAACGTCCACACTCTCGCCCATTTTATCTAAGTTTGCACTACAATGCGCCCCATTGGCCTTGGCAGGGGCCAAATGATCAAGCATCAACTGCTTTTTATCTGACTAATGGTTATACAGTAGGTGGTTCACAAGCAACCTATGCTGCAATGGTCAAGAGTTTGGATGACGGAGTTGGCAGGGTATTGGACGCACTGGAAGCAAGCGGACAAGCTGATAATACCTTGGTAATTTTTACCAGTGATAATGGTGGCGAAAGATTCTCTAACTTTGGGCCATTCCGGGGGCAAAAGGCTAGTTTATATGAAGGTGGTATACGAGTACCTGCCATCATTCGCTATCCAGGTGTGACTCAAGCTAATCAAGTGAGCAATCAAGTGATAATCACTTTTGATTTAACTGCAACTATTCTTGCTGCCACTGGCACAAGTTTCCACCCCAACTATCCACCAGATGGTCAAAATTTACTTCCCTTACTACGTGGCGATCGCAGAGAGTTTTCCCGCACCTTGTTTTGGCGTTATGGGGCGGCGTTAACAACAAGGCAAAGAGCTGTGCGAAGCGGCGACTGGAAGTATTGGAGACGAGGAAACCAAGAAGCTTTGTTTAACTTAGCAACTGATCCAGGCGAAACAACAGACCTCAAGGATAGTAATGCACAGGTATTTACACGACTACGCAACCAATTCCAACATTGGGAATTGCAAATGTTGCCTTATGGATCTTAACTTTTAAGAAATGGGAGTGTAGGGAAAAATCAGTTCTTCTTTTATTTATACCCTCTACTCCCTCTTTCCAGTTTGGGTTAATTACGTTAGTTGACAGTTCATGAAACAGCACAGACAAAGTGAGGTAGCGATCACCTACGGTGGGCGGAACGCCATCGCCACGCCAAAGCCCAAATCTCCAGGCAGACCACCAGGCAAAGATATGGTTTGGATACCGGGTGGTACATTTACAATGGGGTCAGATGATCATTACCCAGAAGAAGCACCCACTCGGCGCGTTACTGTCACTGGATTCTGGATGGATAAATATGCTGTGACAAATAAACAGTTTCAGCGATTCGTTAAGGAAACTAAATATGTTACCGTTGCTGAACGCTCACCAAATCCAGAGGATTATCCGGGAGCTTTACCAGAATTACTAGTACCTGCCTCGTTAGTTTTTGAGCAACCACCTTATCGAGTTGATTTAAACTCCTGTAATTGGTGGAATTATGTTCCCGGCGCAAACTGGAGACATCCTGAAGGGTCTGGTAGTTCAATTAAAGGACGGGAAAACTATCCTGTTGTGCATATTGCTTACGAGGATGCTGAGGCATATGCAAAATGGGCAGGGAAAGCATTACCAACGGAAGCACAATGGGAATTTGCAGCCCGTGGTGGTTTAGAAAGTGCTGTTTATGTCTGGGGTAATGAGTTTCCTCACAACAAGTTATTAGCTAACATCTGGCAAGGGGAGTTTCCTTGGCAAAACCTCAAATCTCACCCACCCCGACCTGAACCCGTCGGCTCTTACCCTTCTAATAACTATGGTTTGTATGATATGACGGGTAATGTTTGGGAATGGACAATGGATTGGTATCGTTCACAACCTCTCCCATCCAAACCAAAATCTTGTTGTATTCCCGTCAATCCCAGAGGTGGGACTTTGGAAGAAAGTTTTGATCCAAACTTTTCAGACATCCGTATTCCCAGAAAAGTCTTGAAAGGTGGATCTTTTCTTTGTGCAGAAAATTATTGCTTTCGCTATCGTCCAGCCGCCCGCCACGCAGAAACAATAGACACTTCAACCTGCCATATTGGATTCCGTTGTGTATCATCCCAAGAGAGCGAGTAACAGGGTTGACAGTTGGTTGGTATATACTTTTATTCTTAAAATTTGTATCTGCTTTACCTGTAGTCTGCGTTAATTTTTGCTTTTTAAATTAACTAGTTGGCTCAAAAATCTCTGTATTTCGTAAATGAGAATGGTGATCCAGCACTTGGGGAGAGGAAGCACTGTGTTTAATTATTTTATAATACGGTAAATCTATCGAGATGCTGTACAATACTTGTAGTTATGAGTGGTTCCTTCGATTGTTTGCACTTGATGGCAACACCAAGGAAGTACACGAGCGCGAACACCGCCCAGGTAAAACTCTGGAGAATTGACAATTGACGTAAAGGATTAACCCGTGGTCAAACTAATTTTACCTGTAGAGCTTGCTAATGAGATTTCCCCACGGCTACCATCAGATACAAAATTTGTGCAGGTAGATAGTGATGGTAATTTTGATGGTGATGCTAGTGATGCAGAAATTTACCTCAACGGCTTTAAATTGAAACCAACGACTTTACATAAAGTTTTAGAGGCTGCTCCTGGAATACGTTGGCAACAGACACCTAGTGCTGGTGTGAATCACATTCTCACACCCATTTTTCTGGAACATGATATTATCCTCACCAATGGCGCGGGGGTTCATGCAATTCCCATTTCCGAATTTGTCTTAAGTTTGATTCTTTATCACGCCAAACAGTTACGACAACTGCAAGCTGCTCACGATCAACGCACTTGGCGAAAAAGCTGGTTGGTACTACCAGAGTTAGCAAAATCAACAGTATTAATTCTCGGTACTGGGAATATAGGTCAAGCGATCGCATCTCGTCTTAAAGCATTTGGGGCGATAGTTTGGGGTGGTCGTCGTCGCCCTGAACCTCTAGCTAATTTTGATAAAATCTTTGTTGGCAATGAATGGCACGCATTGTTACCAGAAGTTGACTATCTAGTTGTAGCCACACCTCTGACACCAGAAACTAAAGCCTTAATTGATGAAGAAGTACTGCGATCGCTACCTAGTCATGCTTATTTAATTAACGTCGGTCGTGGTGCAGTTGTAGACGAATCAGCCTTAACTAAAGCCCTCACCGAAGGTTGGATTGGAGGTGCAGGATTAGACACAGTTTCTATTGAACCTTTACCACCCGAAAGTCATTTATGGTCTTTACCCAACCTCTTTATTACACCCCATACATCCGCAATTTCCCCAATATTAAAAGAACGCATCGCTACCTTATTTCTCGATAATCTAGAGCGTTACCGTACTGGTCAGTCTTTACGCAATATAGTCGATAAGCAAGCAGGATACTAAATGAGTTTACGCGTTAACTGTCAAGGTACAAGTGCAACATTATCTAATTAATTTTCAATAATTGGGCAAATAGTTGTAGGAGAATTATCAGGCTTGATTTCCCAGCCAGAAAGTAATCCTGATAATTCTTGTCTCAAAATTAGTAATTGCTGAATTTGTTCATCAATAGCTTTTACTTTATCTTCTAGTTTAATTTTGATATGCTCACAAGGTAATTGTCCTCTATCGTGGACGTTTAAAAATTCCTTGATTTCTGACAAGCTTAATCCTAAACTTTGAGCGCGTTTAATAAAGTGTAGTCTTGCCAAAACATCAGAGTTAAATAATCTAAATCCTCCCTCGGTTCTGCCTGATGATGTGAGTAGACCAAGTTCTTCATAGTAGCGGATAGTTTTAATTGGTACGCCGCTTTCTTTGGCAACTACGCCAATTTGTTTTGCTTCTGTTTGGGCTAACATACTTACCAAACCTTCGGTCAGATATGATTGCTGATCTTATACTAAACTCTCCAGCTAACTAGAGAGTCAACAACTTGGATCATATCCCCAGTCAATGCTGAATATTCTCATCTGTGGCAACTGCTGTTTGTGATTTGGGTTTACTCAGCAAGAACCACCAGAGTTCTAAGCCAATTAGCCCTAATCCGCCGAGGGTAATGGCTAACTTGTTTCCTAATGGCTGGTTAATGGGTGGAAATGGATTAGTTCGGGCTGAGTGTGGCTTATGTGATGTTTGTACTGCTGCTTGAGCAGATGGGACTTCCAGATAAAAAAATATCCAAAATGTAGTGTGCGTCAGTATGAATAATTTCTGAGTATAGTTAGATTCTATGGCACTGACGCACCCTACTAAACCATGAATTTCGGATAATTTATTTTTTGTTGTTCCCGATGCAATTGTGAATATAATTCCTAAACTGGCTATACTACCGATGAGTGCTGTTTTGTTCATCGTTGAAAAACCTCTTATGCAGGTGTTTTAGGTTGAAATTTACGTAAACGCAGAGCATTTGTGACGACGGAAACTGAGCTAAAAGCCATTGCTGCACCGGCGATGATGGGATTAAGTAACCAACCGAAGATAGGGAAGAGAATCCCGGCGGCGATGGGGATACCAGCAACGTTGTAAATGAAGGCAAAAAATAGGTTTTGGCGGATGTTGTAAATTGTGGCGCGGCTGAGTTGAATGGCTGTAACTATGGCTTGCAAATCGCCAGAAATCAGGGTAATATCACTGGCAGCGATCGCCACATCTGTACCTGTACCAATGGCAATTCCCACATCGGCTTGAGCTAAAGCTGGTGCATCATTAATCCCATCACCAACCATTGCGACAATTTTGCCTTCTGCTTGTATTGCTTGGACTTTAGCGGCTTTTTGGTCGGGACGGACTTCTGCTAACACTCTTTTAATCCCCACCTCACGGGCGATACTTGCGGCGGTGCGGCGATTGTCGCCTGTGAGCATAACAACTTCTAAACCAAGTTTTTGCAATGCTCTTACGGCTTGGGCGGAAGTGGGTTTAATGGCATCAGCAATCCCCATTAATCCGGCAATTTCCCCGTCAACTGCCAACCACACGGCTGTTTTACCCAGATATTCTAAGCGTTCTTTGTCTGGCTGCAAAGCTTGAGTGTTAATACTTAATTCTTCCATCCAGCGTTGTGTACCAATCTGCACAAGATGGTGTGCAACCATACCCTGCACACCACTACCTACCACGGCGGCAAAGTCTGTGACATCTGCTAAGGTGACTTCCTGAGATTGAGCATATCTCACAACTGCTTCTGCAAGGGGATGTTCAGAATTGCGTTCTAGGGATGCGGCTAATTGTATCAGCTTAATTTCGTTGCTGTTAACAGTACCGTTAACTGTGACAAAATCCGTAACTGTTGGTTTACCTTGGGTAATTGTGCCGGTTTTATCTAAGACAATTGTGTGAATTTGGTGCGCTAATTCTAGGCTTTCAGCGCCTTTAATTAAAATGCCGTTTTCTGCACCTTTACCAGTACCTACCATCACTGAGGTTGGGGTGGCTAGACCCAAAGCACAAGGACAAGCGATAATTAACACCCCAACAGTGGTCATTAATGCCAGGGTGATATTACCCATGAAGTTATACCAAATAATAAAAGTGAGAATAGCGATCGCAATTACCGCCGGTACAAACCACCCTGTAACTTGGTCTGCTAGTCTTTGAATCGGAGCTTTTGAGCCTTGGGCTTGCTGCACTAGTTGGACAATCTGCGCCAGTACAGTGTCTTTTCCCACTCTGGTGGCTCGAAACTGAAAACTGCCAGTTCTATTGATGGTTGCACCTATAACTTCATCCCCTGGTTGTTTTTTCACAGGTATACTTTCCCCAGTTACCATCCCTTCATCAACTGTGGATTTCCCGTCAATTACTTCCCCATCAACGGGAATCTTTTCCCCAGGACGAACCAGCACCACATCACCAATTTCTACTTCCTCAATTGGTACATCTACTTCTCGGCCGTTGCGAATCAACCGGGCTGTTTTTGCTTGTAAACCGATCAGCTTGCGGATAGCTTCTGAGGTTTGTCCTTTGGCGCGATTCTCAAACAGTCGCCCCAACAAAATCAAAGTAATGACAATTGCCGCAGTTTCATAATACACATCTGCTATCAATCCCTGAGCGATAAAAAAGCTAGGAAATAAAGTTGCATATAGGGAATAGAAATATGCTGCACTTGTACCTAAAACAATGAGAGTATCCATTGTGGCAGCATGGCGCTGGAAAGCTTTCCAGCTGTTGATGTAGAAAGAGTAACCACACCAAAACTGTACAGGAGTAGTCAGGATTAATTGCAGCCAAGGGTTATGCAGCCATGTAGGAATGCTAGGCAGGTGTAACCCTGTCATCATGGGTAGTGAGCCAATCACCAGCACCATACTTATGATGCCCCCTACTGTTACCTTTCGCTGCAAATCAAGGGATTCTTGCAGACGATATCTTTTTTCTTCATCATCGTCTCCCGCCATCAAGTTTTGTTCTTGGAGGGGAGATGCAGAATAACCTGCTGCTTTCACTGCGTTTTGGATGGCTTGTAAATCCGTTTTTTTGGGGTCATAATTAACTGTTGCTTGTTCTGTCCCAAAGTTGACGCTACATTCATTGACACCTGGGACAGAATTGATAGTATCTGCAATACTTTTAGCGCAGGAAGCGCAACTCATACCGCGTAGCTTGAGTGTCCTATTCTTCATATGCAGACTCCAATGATCAAGTCTTATTCAAGACTACTTTCATCTTGAATCCTCCAGTGAACTGGAGTGTCAAGAGGGTAGAGGAAAAGAATTGGCACTACGCAAAAAATCTGTTAGAGACCATTTATAAAGTAAATCTGAAGTAGGGTGTGTTACGGCTATGAAAGGATTTGGGTCAAAGAGACAATTAAATTTAGCCGTAACGCACCGCCGCGTGGATGGTGCGTTAGGCGCTAGGATATTTTTTCCGTGACCAATCATATTGGAAATCAGCGCCTAACACACCCTACAATAATTTTATCTTTACTTTATAAATAACCTCTTATGGCGATCGCCAGTTATTCAAAAACTACAGTACGATTTCCATAAACTAAAACCCGATTTTGCAGATGTAGGCGCACGGCTCTAGCTAATACGACTCGTTCTAAATCCTTACCTTTTCTAATTAAATCCTCAACTTCATCACGGTGGCTAACTCTAACTACATCTTGTTCAATAATTGGCCCAGCATCTAATTCTGGAGTAGCATAGTGGGCTGTGGCACCAATAACTTTTACACCGCGTTCAAAGGCTCTATGGTAGGGATTTGCGCCTACGAAGGCTGGTAAGAATGAGTGATGAATATTAATAATTTGCGGAAATTTCGTAATAAAATCTGCACTAACAATTTGCATATATTTTGCCAATACAACTAAATCAATTTTATATTTTTGTAGTAATTCTAATTGTTGGGCTTCCTGTTCAGCTTTGTTATCTTTATTAATAGGAATGTGGTAAAAATCGATGCCAAATTGCTCCGCAACTACTTTTAAATGGGGATGATTACTAATAATTAAGGGAATATCAACAGCGATTTCTTTGGCGCGTTGTCGCCAAATTAAATCATAAAGGCAATGGTCTTGGCGACTTACCCAAATGGCAATACGTGGGATTGTATCAGAAAAATGTAGCTCCCACTTAGCGCCTAGAGGTTGAGCGATCGCATTAAATGCTGCCCCAATAATCTCTCGCGGCAAATTGAACCCCTCTAACTGCCATTCAATGCGAGTGAGGAATAAACCAGCCGCAAAATCGGTATGTTGGTCAGCGTGGATAATATTTCCGCCATTGGCGTAGATAAAGTTAGCGATTTTAGCGACTAATCCCCGTTGGTCGGGACATGAAATTAGTAAGGTTGCAGTCGGGTTGGTCACGTCAGTTCGCTCCGCAGTTAAAATTCAAAATTAACAATACCCATGAATCAATTCAGGTATTGATAGATTCGCTGGGACTCTGAATTTTATCGTAAATTTAAGGGTTTAAAACCCCTCTTGGATATGTCATTGGGTGGAGACGCGATTCATCGCGTCTCTACAAGAATTTTGAATTGATTCATGGGCTATTGGTAGGAGTTGGCTGAGGTAGATTTGGTGGTGCAACTTTATCCAAGCTGACCGGTTGTCGCCACTCTGATAATTCTCTATTGACTGCATTTTCAAAATCTATAGAGACCACTAGCACATTGACATTACCATTTGCTTGAGTGATAGGGTCAGCTTGGGCGTAGACAAAACGACCGTTCAAATCAGGCTTACCCAGAATCAACTGATGGGTTTTTTGATTTTTCAGGTTAATGTTGATGGTGGCTTGGGGTTGGTCTAAACCAAATTCGGCTGTTTGGTTAGGTGGTGTTGATATAGTATTTGTACTCTTTCCTTTTACCAATAAATCCATCAAATAACTAACTATAGGCTCATTTGCAGGTTCTGATACAGGAGATTTCAGCAACCACTTGGGCTGATTAGACTGCTGGTTTCGTTGCAAATTCACCGTCAGTTTTTGAGTTTTTACAGTGAGAGACTGGACATCATCTTCTGTAAAAGAAAAGATTTGCCGTTGATTCTCCCTAGCCTCTTCTCGCTGAGTAGCACCGCGAATTTCCCAGAAATAGACAAAACCACTCAAACCCAGGGCTAACAATAACAGAATTAAAGTTTTTTTAGTCATTGGTCATCTACGCTTCCACCAGATAATGGCGGCTGTGACTAAGCCGAGTAAGGGCAAAACAAACAAAGATGATAGTGTTAAGACATTGGCTTGTAAGGTGGATAGGTTCATTCGTCTATTTCTTGGTTCTTTAGGACGAATCGAAAGGAGTTGCTGGTCTTGCTGACTTAGCCAGGTGACGGAATTAAGGAAGACATCCCCATTTAATTGTTGTTCAAATATGGCGTTGGTGATGAAATCTGAATTCCCTATCACTACTAGCCGTGATTCGGTAGCTGGTTTTTCAGGCTTCTGTTCGCTTGGGGTTGTTGTTGGGGATGGTGAAGGAATGGGACTGGCTTGACTTTGGTTTGTTGGGGATATGGTGGGAGTGGGGTTTGCTGGTGTTGTTGGGGATGGTGAAGGAATTGGACTGGCTTGAGTTTGATTTGTTGGGGATGCAGTGGGTGAAGGAGTGGGGCTTGCTGGTGTTGTTGGGGATATGGTGGGAGTGGGGTTTGCTGGTGTTGTTGGGGATGGTGAAGGAATGGGGCTGAGTTGAGTTTGGTTTGTTGGGGATGCGGTGGGAGTAGGGCTTGCTGGTGTTGTTGGGGATGCGTTGGGTGAAGGCGTGGGGCTAGATGGGGCTGGTAGTTTTCTGGTTAAAGCTACACCCAAGGTTAAAGGCCCTTTCAGGTCTTTTTCGGGGTTAAACTGCAAATTTTCGTTTTGTAGGTCGCTTTCTGCCCAACTGTCGGGATAGGCTTTGGTTTTTAACAATGGGGTAGACTCTACACCAGCTACTGGGGTAATTTCTAGAGGTCTGGCTAGGGGATAAAAGGAAATATTGTTACCAAACTCTTTTGTAATCGGGTGCTGTCCGTAATCTGTAACTATAGGTGCAGCCGGGCCCAGTTGTGCGCCAGTTCCAGAGACATCGACTGCTAAACGATCATCTAAGCGTACACCCCATTCTTGCAGTAAGCTGTTGATGTTGGGGTTGGTGCTGGGGTCAATCATGAGTAGGGCGTTACCACCACGATTGAGATAGTCTTGTAATGCTTTGACTTCCGCGTCAAATAATCCGCGTTTAGGGCCTGCTAGGACTACAACGTCAGCATCATCAGGCACTTTAGCATTTTCTACTAGATTCAAAGGTGAGGAATTATAGTTCTTATCGCTTAATGCTTGGACTGCTTGTGAGATAGTACCTTCACCCGCAGTAATTGGGTGTTCGCCATGACCTTGGAGGAAGTAGACTTTGGCAGTGCGATCGCTAATAATTTGTTGTAGGCGATTGGTTAACCTAATTTCTGACAGACGTTCATTCACACTCAAGGTTTGCACTAATTGCCGTCTATTGCCAGATTCCAAATAAACTTGACCATAATCACCATAATTTTTAACGCCAAATTTTTCTGCTAGTCCTGGTCTACTTTGGGGATTAATATACTCAAACTCAAAGTTAGTACTTTTGCGGCGATAATTTTCTAAAATTTGTTGGTCTTGGGGATTTTGAATGACATCAAACACCCAAACTTTTACTGGTTGTTGGAGATTTTGCACCAGTTGCTGTGACTGTGGTGATAGGGTAAATAACTGGGCTTCTGTTAAATCTGCCCGTACTTGATAGCGACTCCCTAAAAAGTTTATCAGTCCCAAAATCACCAAAACTGCCAGAGTTGCCACAATAGCGTTAGTACCAGCTTGGGTAGAACGTCTCTTCCACCAATGACTACGCTGACTTTGCCACCCTAACCACAACCCAATGATGACAATTCCAGAAATTAATAATACTAGGGTAATTGTTCCCCAGGTATCAGAAACTAATCCAGATGTTAAACCCGCAACAATCAAAAAAGGGCCTAACCAAAATAAATATTTCCCAAGTTGCTTTTGTTGAATAATTTTCATATTAGAAGTCAAAGGTCAAAGGTCAACAGTCAACAGTCAACAGTCAACAGTTACATATTTTTGGACACTGGACTATTGACTATGGACTATTGACTAATTACGCTGAAATCTCAGTGCATCAATTGATTGGGCTGTGAGGAAGATTCCCAAAAAGATGTAACTGGCAAATAATATTAAGGCGCTGGTGTCAAAAATGCCTTGAATGAAGGTGTTGTAATGTTTTAGTAGAGATAAATGCCCAATTATTTCTCCTACAGGGCCACCGATACCTTTAGCAATTACATCCACAAATAACAGCAATAAAACTAGGGCAAAGGTGAAAACCGCAGATAAGATAGTGCTGTCTGTTAGGGAAGAAATAAACATTCCTAAGGATAAAATGGCTGCTGCTAGTAAGATTAACCCCAAATGAGCGAGTAGGGGTATCGTCGCTGGCATTGGTGGACTTGAACTACTAAGAGCGATCGCCTCGAATAGTAGTAATGGTACAACTAGAGTAATAAAAAATGTCAGCACACCTAATAATTTACCAACGGCTACTGCCCAATTAGTGACTGGTGAGGTGGCTAAAAGTTCCAATGTACCGCGCTTGCGTTCTTCGGCGTACAATCCCATCGACAACACTGGCAAGATAAATAATAATAGCCAACCCAACCGATCTAAAAATGCCTGGATAAATTCCGCCGGTACATCAATTGGGGGGACTGGTACTCCTAGTTGTTGTCCTTGTACATCCAAAGAAGCGACGTATACTAAAATACCATTTGGCCCCAGCAAAATCATCACTAAAAATAACCCAGCGATGAACCAAAATACAGAGGCGATCGCATAAGCTAAAGGTGAGACAAAATAACTCTGTAACTCTCGGCGATAAATGGCAATAATATTACTCAAGACTATACCCATTTACGCTGCTTCTCCTTCTTTGGTTGCTGAATCCTTCAGGGATGTGAGATTCTTTTCTTCTGTGGTTAGTTGCAAGAAGACATCTTCTAGGGTAGCGCTGACACGGCGCATTTCATACAAACCAAATCCCGAACTGATTAAACTTGTGGCAATATCTTTACCGGCTTCGCTTCCCGGTTTTGATAATACTCGTAAGTATGCGCGGTTCTCTCTAGGCAGATGATGACCAGGAATAGATTCTACCAAACTCACCCCAGGCACTTTTTGTAATACCTGCTTGGCTAGGGCTACTTCCCCCTCAACTTCAATTTCATAACCTGAGCCACCTGTCAACTGAGTCATCAAATTTTCTGGTGTATTCGTAGCTACCACCTTACCGCGATTGATAATAGCCACACGGCTACAGGTCATACTCACCTCTGGCAAAATGTGAGTAGAGAGAATTACCGTGTGGGTTCCTGCGAGGCTTTTAATTAAATTCCGCACATCGATAATTTGTCTGGGGTCGAGTCCCACCGTTGGTTCATCGAGGATAATTGCTGGTGGGTCATGGACGATCGCCTGAGCAATACCCACCCTTTGACGATATCCTTTAGATAATTTGCGGATAATTACTTTACGCCTATCCTCCAGATTACAACGTTTGATCGCTGCATTTACCTTGAGAGAGCGATCGCCTGCGGACACCCCCTTAATCCGTGCCACAAAATGCAGAAATCCCTCCACCGTCATATCTGTATATAATGGCGGCGTTTCTGGTAAATAACCAATACGCTGACGTACCGCCAAAGAATTTTCATGGACATCAAAACCTGCAATTTTAGCTGTCCCACTACTTGCAGGTAAATAACCAGCCAAAATTCGCATCGTTGTCGTCTTCCCCGCCCCATTCGGCCCCAAAAACCCCACAATCTCCCCAGGTTCGACACTAAAAGTCACATCAGTAATTGCTGGGGTGGAACCATAGATTTTACTTAGATGTTCAACTTCAATCATCAGTTTTGCCGAGCAACTTCATCTAGGGTACTCAACAATATTGACATTTTCCCAACCCTATTGACCGGACTCCACTTACCAGGTTTCATAAAATACTGATTTATAAAGTATTAATACGTAAATATATTTGAATTTGCAAACCAGAGAAAATCCGGGTGTCCTCTGAGGGTATTATTTGCAGCACTTTTGACACCTAAACTCTCCATCTCCTCTCTTTGCTCCTCTGTCTTGAAAAGTTCTGTTCGTCGAAGACGTTGCCGTAGGCATCGCCGGAAGCCGGCGCTCCGACTTTTCGCTGCGTCTCTGCGTGAGACAAAAACAATACCTCACCCCCAGCGCAGAAAATCCAACCTTGAGTTTCCTACACATAATAGAAAAGAGACTAACAAAGTGAAACCATGTACTCACCCATCAACCTCTTTACCGCCGAAGAATACCTAGAACTAGAAAAATCAAGCGAAACCCGTCACGAATACCTGGGCGGACAAATCTTCGCCATGTCCGGCGGTAGTAAAGAACACAATCTTATATCAGGGAATATTTACTCAAGACTACGTTCCCATCTGCGGGGTACTTCCTGTAGCGTCTTCATGGCTGACATGAAAATCAGACTCAAACTAGCCAATGAACCCAAAAACCTATTCTACTATCCAGATGTCACCGTCACCTGCGACCCACAAGACCAAGACCGCTTTTACCTAAACTCTCCCTGCTTAATCATCGAAGTCCTATCACCAAGCACAGAACTCACAGACAGAAGAGAAAAACTTATCAATTACCGTACTCTAGAAAGCTTACAAGAATATATCTTAGTTTCCCAAGATGAAATCAAAATCGAAATTTATCGCAAAGATAACCAAGGCAATTGGACACTAGAAATATTAACCCAGGAACATGACTTAAAATTAAACTCAATAGGATTAACCCTCACAATGCCAGAAATTTACGAAGATGTCATCACTATATAAAGTCAACAAAAACACTTTAGAATCTCAGAAGATATAGAAAAGCAACTGCAAGAAGAACGTGAATCATGGGACAGCTATAAATAACAGTTTGCCAATCTTGTTCCAACCTATCCCCATTGTGATTTGCAGCGAAGCCCTGATATAAGTAGTGTTGCTTTATGATGGACGTAATTTCCACAAATTGCTGCTCAATCATTAATTGTGAACAATACGCCCATTACCACAGTCTATGTCAACCCAGCAACGGGGAATGACGCTAACACGGGTTCACGGCAAAGTCCGTTTAAAACCCTTACCCGCGCTTTAAAAGCCACTCCACCAACGATTATCCAACTGAGTGCTGGGACTTATAACACCGCAAATAAAGAAGTCTTTCCCTTGGTTATTCCTGAGGGGGTAACGGTGGTGGGGAATGAAGTCACCAAAGGTTCAGGAATTTTGATTTCTGGGGGGGGAGAGTATCAAAGCCCTAGTTTTAGCGTGCAGAATGTCACCTTAGTTTTACTCAGTCAAGCCAGTCTGCGGGGTGTGACTGTCACCAATCCCATAGCTAAGGGGAGTGGCGTATGGATTGAATCAACTGCACCTAATATTGCTAATAATACTTTTACTAATTGTGGTCGGGAAGGTGTATTTACTAGCGGTACAGCTAAACCAGCGATTTTAGATAATGTGTTTGTGCAGAATACGGCTAGTGGTTTATTTATGGCACGTAACAGCAAAGGGGAAGTATTGCGGAATGTGTTCCAAAAGAATCCTTTAGGTATCGCTATCAGTGACTTTGCTGCGCCTTTACTCGTTAATAACAAACTATCAGAAAATCGGACAGCGATCGCTCTTTCTCGTAATGCCCGTCCTGTACTACGTCATAATTTACTCATCAAAAATACCCAAGGCGGACTATTAATCAACGAAAACGCCCTCCCTGACTTGGGTAGCAGCCAAGATACAGCAGGTAATATTTTTAGTAATAATGGTGAGTTTGATATACAAAATGCTACAACTCAAAAATTAGTTTCTGTAGGCAATCAGTTAAATCCCACCCAAGTCAAGGGATTGGTGGAATTTCCCGCCGCCATCATCGATATTCCCATACAGTCGGCTAACACTCGTTTTCTGGACCTAGCTGGACATTGGGCAACCGCTTTTGTAGAAGCATTGGTAAACAAAGGCTTAATGAGTGGCTTTCCCGATGGCACATTTGCCCCCGATGCACCAATCACCCGCGCCCAATATGCGGCGGTGATTGCCAAAACCTTTCAACTCCCCGCCAACAATCAGCCGCCCAAATTCACCGATATCAAATCAGATTTCTGGGCAGCATCAGCCATCACCAAAGCCGCCCAAATGGGATTTATTAGCGGTTTTCCTGATGGAACCTTTCGCCCCATGCAGAACTTAAGCAAAGTGCAAGCAATCGTCTCCATTGTCAATGGTCTGAAATTAACTGGAGGTAGCCCCAATGTGTTAACTGTATACCGCGATCGCGCCCAAATTCCCAGTTATGCCACAAACCCCCTCGCCGTCGCCACCCAAAACAGCTTGGTTGTCAACTATCCCCAAACCGATAGACTAGAACCACTGCGAGATATCACCCGCGCCGAGATAGGGGCTTTAATTTATCAGGCATTAGTAGCTAATGGGCAAGAAAAAGCCATAGCTTCACCATATATAGTCAGCCCTGAAGTTGATACCCCCTCCTTCACCGACCTGACAGGACATTGGGCTGAACCATTCATTCGCGGTTTAGCCAGTATGGGGATCACCAGTGGTTTTGCTGATGGTAGCTATCAACCCAACAAACCCATGACCCGCGCCCAATATGCGGCGATGGTAGCAGTAGCCTTTAACCCACCAGCTAGAAGACCAGCCACAGATTTTGCTGACGTACCCAAGAATTTTTGGGCATACAAAGCCTTACAAATCGCCGCTAGTGGCGGCTTCGTCAGTGGTTTTAGCGATCGCACCTTCCGCCCCGACCAAAACGTCCAGAGGCTACAGGTCATCGTCTCTCTAGTTAACGGATTAGCTCTATCGACAGTTGATAGCAATAACTTACTCATCTACACTGACAATAATAATATTCCTGAATATGCTCGCAAAGCCGTGGTTACAGCAACACAACAGAAAATTACTGTCAATTATCCAGACCCAAAACAGCTAGCACCAACCAGAGAAGCCACCAGGGCAGAAGTAGCCGCAATGGTCTATCAAGCCTTAGTCGCCATACAGAGAGCGCCAAGTATTAATTCACCCTATATTATTTCGACAGTTAGCAGTTGAACAAGTAAAATAAAAAACACTGCTTTTTAGTCATAAAACTCTTGGTAATAAATCCTACAGCCAAAAACACGCTAGGCTATATGCGATGGGTCGATGATTCATACCTATTGCCGGCAGCTAAAGGTCTTATGTCAACATCAGTACCAAACACCTATGCCAAATTGGCAAAAGCCCTACTCATTAACTATAGTTTTGACCTCAGTGGTTATCACGTTGATGAGCTAGTCAACCGTTGGCAAAAACAATATCCCGCCGACTGGCTACATTTAGCAGTCATTGAGGCATTATATCAAGGTCGCTATAAAGCAATCTCAGTACAGCAACTCTTGGCATTTTGGCAAAGGCGGGGTCAGGAAATATATCATTTCAACATGGAATTTGAACGCCTGATTTGCAGCAAATTTCCTGAAAGCTTAACACCAATGGCTGCACCCGAACAATATAGAGCCAGACAAGGAAACAACCAAAATCAGACCCTACAATTGATGAGTTTCAAACAACAGGAACAAGTCAAAGAAGAAGAGGAACCCCCAACCGAAAAGATGTTAGCACTTTCTAGCGCCAGTATGACAGCTAGTATTGAGGTCAGCTTAAGCCAACCAGAAGATTATCTGGGTCAGCCTTTCTCCCTCAACCCTGATATATCCACAAAACTCCTACCAATATCAGTCACTCATCCACCTATTGGGCAGTTTACCCCACAAACAAGCGATCGCTCCGAGTCCTTCACCTCAAAACTCAAAGCAATATCTAACGAAAATCCCTAACCATGAACAACAGAAGACTTAACCATCTGTGTTAGTCTCCAGACATTTCCATCAAAAATATTCTTATTTCGCCTTAAAAACCTTAATAATTGTTTCTATATTTTCTTTTTATATTTAATTAATTCAATACATAAGTTGCCGTGAATCTTCATAGCATTTCCTAATCTGCTAAGGTACTAAGTACACCGCTAATAAAATTGGACAATCTCCGCGCCCCTCTGCGTAAACCTCTGCGCCCCTCCGCGTTAAAAAACATAACTTCAATACATTGAGCAGCCTTCCCTGGCAGAGAAGGCGCTGGAGTATCACCTGAATCTATTAACTAATCCTGACAGTCTTAGGTGTATTTCTGCGTCTCTTGTTTATACTTTCCTCATCAATATCTACTTCTTGAGAAGAAAGAACACCTTGATAATCACGACTGTCTTGATAGTAGGCAAATGTTCTTCTTAAATTTGCCAAATCTGTAGTAATGCTTTGTTCACGAGCAGTTGTAGTCCAATTAGAAATCTCAACTAGACCAGCCCTTGTATAACTAGAAGTTAATCTCGAAAGCGTCGTATTACTACTACCTGTGTTTGACAAAGCATTCAAATTAGCACTGGGGAGTGTACCACCATTCGCAGCTGTAGAAGTGAGAATCTGACGCACTTGAGCATCAGTGAGATTGTTCTTAGCACTCAGCATCAGCGCCACCACACCCGCAACGTGAGGAGCAGCCATTGATGTTCCCGGCTTCAAACCATAGCCACCCCCTGGTATGGTCGAATATATACCAATGCCAAAAAAGTCATCGTATGCACCAGGGGCTGTAACGTATGCCAGTGTAGTTGTTCCAGCACGGTTGGAAAAATCGGTTAAGGTTATATTGTAATTGACTGCTCCCACAGCAATTCCAAACTGGTCTGCATAGCGAGCTGGGTAGCCTGGTAGAGATTGACCTTCATTCCCAGATGCAGAAACAACAATTGCTCCTTTACTGATGGCATATTGAATAGCTGAGAGAATATCAGGTGCAGGATTAGATCCTCCTAAACTGAGATTAATCACACGCGCCCCATTATTCGCAGCATAACGAATACTGTTGGCAACCATATCATCTGAACCTGTTCCTTGAGGACCACCCAACGCTTTCAATGCCATAATCTTGGCATTATAGGCAATACCAGTCACTCCAAAAGTATTTCTCACCGCAGCAATAGTACCAGCTACATGAGTACCATGACCGTTATCATCTAGTGGATTGTTGTTGTTGCCGAAAAAGTTCCAACCGTAAACATCATCAATAAAACCATTGCCATCATCATCTATGCCATTACCCGCAGTTTCTCTGCTATTCCTCCACATATTGGCACTCAAGTCTGGGTGTGTATAGTCCACTCCACTATCCACCACCGCAACGATCACACCTTGACCAGTGTATCCCCTTGCCCAGACTTCAGGTGCTTTAATCGCATCTGCTCCCCAATCATTACCACCCAAGTCAGCTACATCAGCAAAGGTGCTTTGATTAAGGGCTTTGGCTACGGCGGCGGCGGCGTTGACTAAGCCATAACCTGTAGTGGAGTTAAATCCACCGCCATTAATAGGAGTGATATTGATTGGTGCTGTGATGTAAAGGCCGTTGTTACCTTCATTGCTCTCAGCAACAGATCCTGCTCCATCCGCTCTAAATATGAGGTAGTATTGGCCGGGATTGATTGTAGGGTCAAGGGTAATAGTTGTAGAGCGAGAAATAAACGCACCTGGCGCGACACTAGCACTAGCTTGAGTTTCAATACCTAAGTAGATATCATCATCACCAAATGCCCCATCTCGTGAAAGATAAAAACTTGTCTTACTGCCTCCAGCAGTGCCATTACCTTGGTTTTTCAGTTGATAGTTAACTTGCAGTGTAGCCCCGATGGCAGCACTACCAGCAGATGTAGCATTTTCGATCACTAAATCTGGTGCAGTAATCGTAATAGCTCTCGCAGCGACGTTATTATTTTCATTGCTTTCTCTTATTGTTCCATCACCATCAGCTTTATAGAGCAGATAGTAATTACCAGGAACAGTGTTGCTTCTAATTGTTAAAGATTTAGAGCGTGAGGCTACAGCAGAGGGTGCAAGACGAGAGATGTCATCAAAGCCTAAATAGACATCATCATTACTAAGCGTTTGGTCTTGGGAAAGATAAAAATTCGTGAAATGAAAACCTGCATTGCCATTACCTTGGTTTTTTAATTGATAGCTGAGTGAAATTGTTGTACCAATGTTAGCGCTGGCAGGAGCCGAAGGATTCTGGACAATTAAATCTGGTGCAGCAATTGTAATCGCTTTGGCGGTGACATTGTTGGTTTCGTTGCTTTCACTGATTTCGCCATTGCCATCAGCTTGGAATAGCAGATGGTAGTTACCAAAATTGATATCCCTACTTATAGACAAAAGGTAAGACTCTGAACTATAAGTGCCAGCGTTTAGTACAGGATAAAAGTAATTCGGGTCAGAGGCTAGCAATATATCATCGTTACTAAGAGTTGTGTCTCTAGACAAATAAATCTTAGTTCTATGATTACCAGCACTAGCAGTACCCTGATTCGCTATTTGGTAGTTGAGTGTCAATGAGCCAGGGTCAACAATACTAGGAGCGGAAATATTTTGGATGATCAGGTCGGGTCTTGGGCCATTAATCGTGATGGCTCTAGAAACGATGTTATTAGTTTCATTACTTTCCGCTACTGTGCTATCTGCATCAGTTCTGAACAACAAATGATAGTTACCTCCAGCGATGGTATTGGCTATAACAATCGAGGCTGTTTCGGAACTGACTGCACCTGCGGCGATGCTATTGACTGCATCTGAACCTAACAACACATCATCTGTACTAAATGTTGTGTCTCTAGAAAGGTAGAATCTGGTGGTGCTAGCAACGGCATTCCCCACACCTTGGTTTCTTACTTGATAACTCAGTTGGATGGTATTACCTACTGATGCTGTCGTTGGTGCTGTGGGGTTTTGAACGATTAAATCAGCTGTGTTAATCGTGATGGTTCTAGAAACCACATTATTAGTTTCATTACTTTCCGCCAAGTTATTATCAGCATCAGTTCTGAACAACAAGTGATAGTTACCAGCAGCAATGCTATTGGCTATAACAATCGAGGCTGTTTCGGAACTGACTGCACCTGCGGCGATGCTATTGACTGCATCTGAACCTAACAACACATCATCTGTACTAAATGTTGTGTCTCTAGAAAGGTAGAATCTGGTGGTGCTAGCAACGGCATTCCCCACACCTTGGTTTCTTACTTGATAACTCAGTTGGATGGTATTACCTACTGATGCTGTCGTTGGTGCTGTGGGGTTTTGAATAATTAGGTCTGGATTCCCTGCGGAAGTAATATTAATTAGATTGCCAAAGGCGTTATTATTTTCATTGCTTTCACTCACATAGCCATCAGCATCAGCATAGTAAATCAAATAGTAGTTACCAGGGTTGATGTTACTACCAATGGTGAATGTGGCTGACTCTTGTCTAGAAGCGCCAGCAGCCAGACCACTCACATAGTCCAAACCTAGATAGAAATCACTACTATCAATATTCAAATCTGGAGATAAGTAGAATTTGGTATTGCTATCACCAGCACTTCCATTACCCTGATTCCTGACTTGATAGTTGATTTGAATACTGCTCCCAACTCTTGCTGAGGTGGGAATTGAGGCGTTTAATACTGTTAAATCTGGCTGGGTAATTGAGATTGCTGCACCGAAGATATTGTTATTTTCATTACTTTCACTCACATAACCATCACCATCCACATAGTAAATCAAATAGTAATTACCAGGGTTGATATTACTACCAATGGTGAGTGTGGCTGACCTTTGGCTAGAAGCACCAACCGCCAAACCACTCACATAGTCAAAGCCTAGATACCTATCACTACTATCGAGATTAAAATCTGGAGATAAATAGAAGTTGGTGAAGCTGCCTCCAGAACTTGCACTGCCTTGGTTTCTGACTTGATAGTTGATTTGAATGCTGCTCCCGACATTAGCAGAAGTGGGAATTGAGCCGATTGGTGCTGTTAGGTCTGGTAGGAGTGATGCTTGTGTAAAATTAGTGTTACTTAAATTACTCCTGCTTAAATCATTACTTGCGTAGCTATTAGATGCTAAAACTCCTGTCGCTTCAGCTATATCACTACTACCGATGATTGAGCTTACAGCAGTATCGAGGGGAAAGTAATCTTTATTACTATTAAAAATTCTAGAGTTGCTAGCAGATGATAAGGTATCGCTTAAATTATCCAACCTATTTAAGTTGTTATATTCACGGGTAACACTCATGAACTCTTGAACCTCAAATACTAAAAAATTTATACAGACATAAATGCTAAAACTATTTATTCATCTAGCTAAAGACTAGATGCAGGAGAAATTATAATCATTTTTCCAAAATCTAAATATGCAGAAAGATGCACAGTTTAGCCGTGAAATTATCCAAACAAAAAGTATTATTTTTCTTTTTAAGTAAAAAATTGGGAATAATCGTAGTGTAAAAATTTACGAAATTATCAAAAATCAAATGAGCTTTTTGAGCAAAAAAAAACGAATAGAGCAAAACTCTATTCGTCCAAAAGTATTATGGATTGTGAGTAATAGGTAAAAATTAAAAAACTACGACTGCTTACACATTGGCTTGTTGACGTTGGTAAAGTGACCAATACAAGCCTTTTTGTTGCAAAAGCTCTGGATGGGTTCCCCGTTCTGCAATCACGCCTTTTTCTAAAACGAGAATCAAATCTGCTCGTTTCAAGGGTGCAAAGCGGTGAGCAATCAGAAATACAGTGCGGTTGGCAGAAATCTTTTGCAGATTTTGTAACACTTGCTGTTCTGTTTCACTGTCTAAAGCGCTGGTAGCTTCATCTAATACTAAAATCGGCGAGTCGGAGAGAAACAACCTGGCTAAAGCAATGCGTTGTCTTTGTCCTCCAGATAAAGCTGTACCCCGCTCTCCTACGTTAGTTTCGTAACCGTAGGGCAATTGACTGATAAAGTCATGGGCTACAGCTAGTCTAGCGGCTTCCACTACTTGCTCGGCAGTAATATCGGGATTTCCCAAGGTGATATTCTCCAAGATGGAACCGTTAAATAAGAAGTCTTCTTGGAGAACTACGCCAATTTGTTGTCTTAAGGAAGCTAAATCTGCACTTTTGATATCAAAACCATCAATGAGAATGCGTCCTGATTCAATTTGATAAAGCCTTTGCAGCAACTTAGATAGGGTACTTTTCCCAGAACCACTGCGCCCAACAATTCCCACAAATTGTCCTGGTTCTACATTAAAGGAAATTCCTCGCAGTACTGGTTCTGTATTGGTTTTGTAACGGAAAAAGACTTGCTCAAAACTAACTTGACCTTTCAGAGGTGGTAGAACTAAGCCAGTCCCCATCTCTGCTTCTGGGGCGACGTTGAGAATATCGCCAATCCGGTCTACGGAAAGTAGGACTTGTTGCAGGTTTTGCCATAACTGCACTAGGCGTAAAAGTGGGCCTGTCACCCTACCAGAAAGCATTTGAAAGGCTACCAATTGCCCGATAGTCAGTTTTTGGTCAATGACTAATTTTGCGCCAAACCACAGAATTAGTAGAGAGGAAAAGTTAGTGAGAAAGTCGCCAATATTACTGCTAATGTTGGATGTGGTAGAGGCTTTGAAACCAGTACGCACGAAACGAGCAAATAAGCCTTCCCAGCGATCGCGTGCTACTGATTCAGCTGCATGAGCTTTGACAGAATGGATACCAGTAACCGTTTCTACTAAGAATGATTGGCTGTCAGCACTGCGGTTAAAGGTTTCGTTCAACCAGTTACGTAAAATTGGTGTAGCAACTATCGTCAGTGTGGCAAATAAGGGCAGCACTGCTAACGCCACAAAAGTGAGAGGAATATTGTAATAAAACATCAATGCCAAATAGACGACGGCAAAGATGCTATCTAAAATTACCGTTAAGGCTGTGCCTGTGAGAAACTGGCGAATTTGTTCTAGTTCCTGCACCCTGGCTACGGTATCCCCTACACGCCGTGACTCAAAATAAGCCAAGGGTAGGCGCATCAAATGACGAAATAATTGTGCTGATAAGCTTAAATCTAAACGTCTGGCTGTATGAGTAAAGATAAATAACCGCAGAATCCCCAATATTGATTCAAATACAGCGATCGCCAAAAGTGCGATCGCCATAACATCGAGAGTTGGTAAACTCTCCTGTACCATCACCTTATCAATCACAACTTGGGTAATTAGTGGTGTACCTAAACCCAATAGTTGCAAGGTAAAAGACGCTAATAATACTTCTGCTAAGAGTTTGCGATATTTCCAAACGGCTGGGGTAAACCAACTCAGGTTAAATTTTTCTTGTTTGGATATCAGTTCTACTTGCCACAACTGACCATCCCAACATTGTTCCACCACTGATTGTGGTAGACTTTCACAAAGATTATCAGGATTTAAGGGATTAGCAATAATTAAGCGATCGCCTTTTAGTCCATAAGCTATTACCCAAGAAGGATCAGGCATAGACTCGGCTTGTAACTGCAACAAAGCTGGGAAAGTCAGCTGACGCAACTCACCCCAAGTCATTTGCAATCTTCGCAATACCAAGCCTAACTTTTCTCCAGCTTCTACCAATTGTTTAGGACTTTGCCCCCGCAGTTGGCGTTGTACCCATTCCAAATTCACCGCATTTTCCAGGTGTTGGGCTGCCATTGTTAAACAAGCCGCACCCGTATTCCAACTGCTAACAAAAGGATAACTCAGGGTTACAGGTGGAGGACTTTGGGGAGTTTGTTCTGGAGGCGTAAGGGGTTGTTGCAAAGCAGGAGACTGGACGGATGTGACCTCATTCTCCATCTCAGTATGCTCTTGTTTGGCCAATCCCAGCCAAAAATCTTCCATCGCGGGAGTAGATATTTGCGCCCACAGATGGGTATCCCAACAAGCCACTATCACTTCCTTACTAGCCGCTACGGCTTTGTATTCTCCCGGTAGCTTTTGTAAGTCACCAAACCAATCTCCCATTTGTATAGCAGCCAAAGATTGACCGCTTCCTTCCTCCCGCAAGCGGACTTTACCAGCCACAATGAAAAACTGATAACCACCCGCTTCGCTTGACCAGATTTTTTCTCCTAGTCGATAACGACGGATTTCTAAACGTTCTTCTAAAAGGGATCTTTGTTCGGAGGTGAGCCAATTGAGAGGCGGTTGATTCCAAGGTATGGCAGCTAGCACTTTGATTTTTAGAGATTCGTTATCTAGAATTTTTAACTCACTTGTAATTTCACCGTCAGCTTTTGAATTTTCTCTGCTAACCATTTTTCAAATAGTTCGTTTTGTAACGCTTGCTTGAGTTGAATATCATCTAAAGACGCTGGTAGAAACTGTTCCACCCGAAACAAACCATAACGTCCATCAATTTCTATAGGCCCGACTAATTGACCAGGAGTAGCCACATCAATAGCAGCCCGTAATTTGTCTGGCATAGTTCCCCGACTAATTGGCCCCATCATGCCATTAACCAGGCGATCGTCTAATACAGAATACTCTTTAGCTAATTGTTCAAAACTGCCCCCTTCTGCAATTTGCAGTTGTAATTCCTCTGCCAGTTCTCGACTATCAACCACAATCCGCGATATTACCACCCGATCCAAAAAGATTTTCTGCTCAATAAAATATTCTGGGAGTTTAGCTTCTGTCACTAAGGTTTTCAATTTTTCTAATTTAAAGTTAAAAGTAATTGAGGCATGGAATCTGGCATAGTCCGTACCATTGTTAGTTAACCAGTCTTGAAAAGCTTGGGGGTCAGCGAGTTGATTTTTTAGGCGAAAATCAATCACTGTTTGTTCAGTTAATGCCGGATTGATTTCTACATCGTCTCGCCCTTGGATTTCTTGCTCAATGACGTACTGACGAAGGACATCACTAATAAATTGACCCAACTTCCCTGAGGATTGTAGGTATTTTACGGTTTGTTCAATCGAAATGGGGCGGTCGTCAATGCTCAAAAATGATAGAGTTTCCATGAAATCACCTGGTAAAAACAGCTAAAGATAAGATTTTATAAACTATTAATAAGTAATGGCAACTTTCAAGATAAAAATATTTCAGCTTAATTTGATTTCGTATTTTAATTGACATTTATTTGTATAGTCGTATTTTTCTACTCCAGATATGAATCTGAGAAAGAATTTAAGCATATTTTCAGTAATATTTAAGTAGTAAGTCTTAAGTCTTGAGTCAAAAAATAATTTTTTATTCTTCAGTACCTAAAACTATTACCCTAACCAAAAGAGCTTGACCAAACAAAGGCAACTAATATGGCAGCGATCGCCCCAATTAAGGTGTTAAGAATATTAACAATTTCATTAGTTAACCATGTGTATTTTGATTGCAATGTCGCACCAATTACACTTTCTAAATTTGTGGCAATCAAAGCAGCCAAGACACACCAAACAATTCCCAAGGGAGAAATTAAACCGACTCCCCAACCTGTAATAGCGATCGCCACAGAACCCACCACACCAGCTAAAGTCCCCTCTAAACTCACAGCCCCTTCTGTACCTCTAGGAACTGGTTGCAAAGTCGTAATTAAGAAAGTACTTTTGCCGTAAGCTTTACCCACTTCACTAGCGCAGGTATCAGAAAGTTTTGTACTAAAACTGGCGACATAACCTAATAATAGTAGTGACTGGGGACTGGGAACTAGGGATTGGGAACTGAGTGAAAAAAGCCCAGCATTCATAATTCCTACGCCCACAGCACACAGCGCCGCAGTTAAAGCAGAACCCCACACATTTTCCGGGCCTCTTGCACCCGAACGCTTTTCGGCAATACCAAGAGCTTCTTTTTGTGCCATCCCGATACGTGTGACACCAGAACCTACAAGAAAATAAAAGGTAACTACTAAATATCCTTGCCAGCCTAAAGTACCCCAAATCAATATGCCCAATAACCAAGCATGAAACACACCTGCTGGGGTAAGCAGTTTTTTAGGAGCGAACCAGACTAAACTCAATAAAATAGTATTTAGTCCTACTCCTACTAACCAAGGATTGGCAGAGCTAATAAATGAAAACATCAGCAAAAAACCACGAGTAGTTTCGCCAGGATATCAAAAGAATAACGAATTTTGGACTTCTGTGGTTAATTTCCTTTACTTCCATCCAAACAGCGCATAGATTATATTCCCTTTACGGGTAAAGTTCACTATCAACAGGCAAAACAGCCCACAAATTTTGTTAATCAGATATGGGTGTAGGGGTGTAGGGAAAGAAATTTACTCACTCCCTACTTCCCGCTATCATGATGACAACAATGCTCACCCACCTCTGGCACAGGATCATAACCGCCTGGGTGGAATGGATGACAACGCAAAATGCGGCGAATCCCCATCCAGCCACCACGGAACGCGCCAAATCTTTCAATTGCTTCGATGGCATACATTGAGCAAGTGGGTTGAAAGCGGCAAGTCGGGGGAAATAGCGGCGAAATAAACATCCTGTATCCCTTGATCAACCAAATAAATATTTGCTTCATGAGCGTCGCCCAAATCTTATAAATTGGTAAGAAAGGCACAAACTTTCTATCTTGTATTATCTTTGTTAAACTTAGTTTCTGAATTAATCTCAACACCGCCTTTATGGCTGCAAATTAGTATTGTTGCAGCTTGGGTATCCTTTATTCTGGCGATCGCTGGGCTGGTAAATCGCTTTGCCACTAGCGACTCGGAAATAGTCCGAAAAATAGTTCACATTGGCGCTGGCCATGTGATTTTACTGGCTTGGTGGTTAGATATTCCTGCCAGTGTAGGCATTGGTGCTTCCATTGTGGCAAGTGTAGTCACTCTGTTGTCTTACATTTTCCCACTTCTCCCAGGTATTAATAGTGTAGGTAGACAGAGCTTAGGCACATTCTTTTACGCTGTCAGTGTCGGCGTTTTAGTGGCTTGGTTTTGGCATATACAACAACCCCAATATGCGGCGATCGGCATGATGGTAATGGCCTGGGGTGATGGATTAGCGGCTTTGGTTGGACAGCGATTTGGTAAGCATAAATATAAACTTTTAGGAGCGCAAAAAAGCTGGGAAGGCTCCTTAACTATGGCCTTAGCTAGCTATTTGGTATGTAGCTTAATTTTACTTGGTGTACTAGGCAACGTTTGGCAGGCTTGGACTGTATCACTAGCGGTGGCTTTTGTCGCCACTAGCTTAGAAGCCTTTTCCTTTTTGGGGGTTGACAATTTGACTGTGCCTTTGGGTAGTGCTGCCATAGCATTTGCACTAATTCAATTTTGGCCACTGCATTAAATGGGGAATTTTCAGAGGCAGGGGCAGCGAGAATAACTTACAGCACCCATCTTAGTTCAGAATATTTTTTCAAAGTACTTGACATATCCCCTACACAGACTGCTATATTAATAAAGTCGAAAGCTTTGGGGCGTCGCCAAGTGGTAAGGCATCGGGTTTTGGTCCCGACATCCCTAGGTTCGAATCCTAGCGCCCCAGTTATTATTAACTCTAGTCAGTCAATATTTCCTTAGTAAATATCATCGTATTCTTTGAAAAGATGTTAGAGAATACGAAACAAAATTTATTAGTATAAAAGTTCTAAGTCGGGCAAGACTTATTCTGCTCAGAAGCACTTTTGCCACGATCATTGACAACTTAAACAGCTGAAGGGGTGACAAAGAAGCTACAAAGCAGACTGGATAAGAGACATAGCACGTA
>NZ_CAWUDJ010000013.1:0-140681 GCF_963920875.1 Anabaena sp. CCY 9910
ACTTTCGGCGTTTTTACTTAATTATTCTCTCATGGAAGTGACAACAAAGGGTTAAAGACTTAGCCACAAAACTAGCGCCTCGCCTCATTGAAATTCGCCGTCACATCCACTCTCATCCCGAACTTAGCGGTCAAGAATATCAAACTGCTGCCTTTGTGGCTGGTGTCTTATCTTCTAGTGGTCTGCGTGTACAAGAAGGTGTTGGTAAAACTGGTGTAGTTGGGGAATTACAAGTTACTGAGAAAAATCATAATTTCTTGGCAATTCGCACAGATATGGATGCCTTGCCCATTCAAGAACGTACTGGTTTAGAATATGCCTCAAGGGCGGATGGTGTAATGCACGCTTGCGGTCATGATATCCACACTACAGTAGGTTTAGGGACGGCAATGGTACTGTCCCAAATGACAGAGGAGTTGGGTGGAAATGTGCGGTTTTTATTCCAGCCTGCGGAAGAAATTGCTCAAGGTGCAAGCTGGATGGTGGCAGATGGGGCAATCAAGGATGTTTCCGCTATTTTAGGTATTCATGTTTTCCCTTCGATTCCGGCTGGCTCGATTGGAGTGCGTTATGGGGCTTTAACGGCGGCGGCGGATGATTTAGAAATTATGATTATTGGTGAATCTGGACATGGTGCGCGTCCCCATGAGGCGATTGATGCCATTTGGATCGCTTCCCAGGTGATTACTAGTTTGCAACAAGCCATTAGCCGTACCCAGAATCCTTTACGTCCGGTGGTGTTGACCATTGGGAAAATTACTGGTGGGAGAGCGCCGAATGTGATTGCGGATAAAGTACAGTTGTTGGGAACAGTGCGATCGCTCCACCCAGAAACCCGCGCGCAACTCCCCAACTGGATTGAAAGAATTGTTGCCAATGTCTGCCATTCCTACGGGGCAAGTTATCAAGTGAATTATCGCCAAGGTGTCCCCGGTGTCTACAATGACTATGGTCTAACCCAGTTGTTTCAATCAGCAGGTGAAGAAGCTTGGACAAGCGATCGCGTCCAGGTATTACCTGAACCTTCCTTGGGTGCAGAAGATTTTTCTGTATATTTAGAACACGTTCCTGGTTCTATGTTTCGCTTAGGCGTAGGCTACCCTGAGCGAATTATCAATCATCCCTTACATCACCCTGAATTTGAAGTCGATGAATCTGCGATCGTCACAGGTGTGGTAACTATGGCTTACGCTGCTTACAAGTATCTACGAGGATGATTACTCAATGTGTTCAGCCTATGGGCGATGTCCTCATGGCTGAATTCATTTTGTTTGCTCAATTCCCTCTGTTGAAATTACCACTTTGCAAAATATTATGATAAATCCTGTTAGCGCTACCGAAGCCCGTGCCAAATTCCCAGAAATTATCAATCGGGTAGAGTACGGAAAAGAGCGCATCTTGATAGAACGCCACGGTAAGCCAGTTGTAGCGATAATTGGAATGGATGACTTGAAACGCTTAGAAACTCTAGAAGATGCCATAGACTCGGCTCAGTTGAGAGAAGCTATTACACAAAACGCAGGTTTTACAACTTTAGAAGCCGTGATTGCTCAACATCCTCATGAATGAAGTGTATCAAAATTTGTGAATAAAGGTGATGTCTACGGCGGGCTGAACCTACGCACAGCATAACATCTCAAGATAAACTAAAAATTTATTACGGAAATTGCCAATGCAACTTCTTGAATTCCCCAATATTGCCATCATTGCCGGAGAAAACGCTGTTCCTGTTGCTCAACTACCTCTTGTATGGCAAGACATCGCTAAGGGTACAGCCAATGTGGGACTCTGCAATCCCCAAATTTATGTGGAGATGGCGCAGTTATTCTTATACAAGTTAGAACAGGGTGATGTTGATTTGTTTAACGAACGTCCAGAGTTAGAACACCTCAAATCATCATTTTGTCAGTTATTTGGACAACTAGGACGAGAAACGCTGGAGTTCTATGGTTATGATTTCATGACTCATAACTATCCCAATTTTGAGGAAATTCTGCGGGAAGTGGAATCGAAAGATGCAGATTACGGGAAAGTTGCACGGATTGGTTTAGAACTGTTCCAAGAATTTGGTTACGAACTACCAGCAAGTTTTTATCATGTGCATCTAGCACCGATTTACCGAGATCATGTGTTTGAGGAACGTGCCTTGAGATTTGATAAGCGGGATATTGAACACAAGCGTTCTTGGGATGCCATTCTTCATGCTGGTAAAGTATTTGCCGTGCAAATGAAGGTGCAGAGTATCGCCTCCAAATATGGTTTTACTTACCAACATGGTTGCGGTTGTAACTCTCACCTATCTTCTATTGATGAGTCTCGTGGCACCTTTGCTTATGAATTGAGCCAAGAAAAACGCGATCGCTGGATTCGCAGTTTTATCTGGACTGCTTGGTATGAGTATGCCTTTTTCCCCATTGTACCAAATACAAGTTATCTAGTTTAATAATATGGGGATATTTCCCAGATAATTGGGCTGTACAATGACCTACTATTGAAGTCCAAATGTAGGGTGGGCAATGCCCACCATTCTTGATTTTTGCTAGACACTTTCTACTCTACTTATAGTTCAAAAATTAGGTAATAATTGTATAACAATCGTTCTTATAGCCGTAGCCAGATAGATTCTGTATAATATTTGCTCAATTTAAAATAATACTATTGCATATACTAAACGTAAATCGAGGCTAAATATAAGCATGAATAGCATTTTAATTTGCTTAATTCTAGGACTAGTGGCAGGAATTGTTAGTGGTATGACAGGTATTGGTGGCGGCATAATTATCTTACCTGCACTGATTTTTCTCTTAGGTTTTTCCCAACAGCAGGCGCAAGGTACTACATTAGCCTTATTAGTGCCACCAATTGATTTATTAGCAGCTTGGGTCTACTACAAACAGGGATATGTTGATATCAAAGTAGCCGCACTTATTTGTTTAGGATTTATTTTAGGTGGCTGGTTAGGTGCAAAAGTAGGAACAGATTTACCAACTGGAACTTTAAGTAAAGTATTCGCTGTTCTGATGATCATCAGTGCGCTCAAAGTTTTATTTACGAATCCAGCCGAGGGCATATAAATAATTGCAGAAATGTAGTATGAGGTGAAGTAAAATTACTGGGAATATCTCTCAGGAAATAGTATTGGTAATCTATTCCTAAGATAAAATCCACTAAGTACAGCCTTTAATTAAGTTCCTAGCTGACATCTTCCAGCAGAGGATTAAAACCCCGTGCTTCTGTGCGCTTAAATTTATACGTCACAATAGGCAAAAACTCTACCATGACTACTGAAACCAGGTTGCAAGGGAACTCCCAAAACGAAAATTTATTAGACAACGCAACTAACGAACAATCCTCAAAAGAAGAAAATACCTTCCAATGGACAAAACAATGGTATCCGCTAGCTGTGGTAGAGTTCCTTGATCCTAGCCGTCCTCATGCTATGCAATTATTAGGTAAAGATATTGTTTTGTGGCGGGATGGTTCTAGTCAATGGCGCTGCTTTGAAGATTTTTGTCCCCATAGACTTGCACCACTTTCAGAAGGTCGAGTCGAAGCAGATGGTACACTTTTATGCGCTTACCATGCTTGGCGTTTTGATGCTCAAGGGAATTGTGTAAGTATACCCCAGTCTAAAGATGAAAAAACGGCGGCGAAGAACTGTGAAAGTCAAAAATCCTGTGCAGTAGTTTATCCGACGCAGGAACGCCAGGGGTTACTGTGGGTATGGGCGGAAGCAGGAGAACAAGCCAAGGTAGAAAGCCAATTGCAGACACCGCGAATTGTTCCAGAACTAGAAGATAACTCAGGTAAAGTGATAAAATCACCCTGGAATTTCCGTGATTTGCCCTATGGGTGGGACTACTTTATGGAAAATGTCTCAGACCCTGCTCATGTACCTGTTTCCCATCACGGTATCATAGGCGATCGCTACAAGGATGCTAAATTCTACGATATGATTCCTGTACGCCACATATCTACCCAAGAAGGGTTTGCCTTTGAAGTTCAGCCAACACAAGGCAAAACAGTACGGGGAATTCACGATTTTCAACCACCTTGTCACATGAGAATAGCTTCGACCTCTGAGGATGGTGGACAGTTAATTTTGGCTTTGTATGCTACGCCAACTCGTCCCGGTTGGTGTCGCCACATTGGTTGTCAAGTTTTCGTCAAAAATCCCCAAGGAAAGAAACCCCAAGGATTATCTTTCTTTGGACTACCATTACCTGTTTGGTTGGTTCATGTATTAGCATCCTTATTTCTGCACCAAGACATGGTCTTTCTGCATTACCAAGAAAAAATTATTGCCCAGAAAAGAAACGGTAAATGGCTGAACGCTGTATATACACCAAATCCTCAAGACAAGATGGTGATTACATTGCGTCAGTGGTTGAAAAACCGAGCTGGTGGTGGTATACCTTGGGCAGAAGGATATAGCAGCGATATACCTCCAGCCGAAAAAGACAAGCAGAAGCTATTTGATGTCTGGACAACCCACACTCAACATTGCACAGTTTGCCAAGATGCGCTAAAAAACATCAATCGTCTGACTGTACTAGCTTATATATCTGCGGCTGTCTGCTTGTTTTTAGCTGTGATTTTAGATGCCAGAACTGTGGCAATGCAAGCAGCTTTAGGTGCATCTATATTCACATTACCTCCTGTAGGATTTTGGTTAGCACTTGGCGGCGGTATTTTGTTGGCAGTAGTTGGATATCAACTCAAAAGATTTAGTCGGCTATTTTATGTATACGAATTTGAACACGCTCGTAATGATTAAGAACAATTACTGAGTCTGTGTCAGAGTCTCATAATTTTTCTAATTACCAATTATTCATTACCTCCAATCCTCACAAGTTCCTCAACTTTCCCGTTTATAACAGGTTAAACGGTGAAAAAAAGCACACTGTCGATACTTGATGGAGAGTCAGAATGATCCGCTTATTAGTTGGTATTTTAGTATTTGTCATTAATACAGTTTATCGCGATCGCCCCTATCCTCGCTTTTATGTACTAGAAACCGTGGCGCGAGTACCTTATTTTTCTTATCTGTCGGTTTTACACCTCTACGAAACCCTGGGATGGTGGCGTAAAGCAGACTGGCTAAAAGTTCACTTTGCTGAATCTTGGAATGAGCTGCATCACTTGTTGATTATGGAATCTTTGGGAGGTGCAGGTTTTTGGGGCGATCGCTTTTTAGCTAAGACAGCTGCTTTAATTTATTACTGGATTATTATTGCGGTATATTTTGTCTCTCCCCGTTCTGCCTATAACTTTATGGAACTGGTGGAACAACACGCTTACAGCAGCTATGACAAATTTCTGACAACTCACGAAGCAGAGTTAAAAACCCAGCCAGCTCCTGAGGTAGCAAAAATATACTATCGTGACGGAGACTTCTATATGTTTGATGAATTTCAAACAGCGCACTCTCCTTCGGAACGTCGTCCCAACATCGATAATCTTTATGATGTGTTTGTCGCCATCCGTGATGATGAGATGGAACACGTCAAAACGATGGTGGCTTGTCAACAAACTAATGCTCAATACTCCCTCAAGAGTCCTCATAACTCAGAAGGTAAGACAGTAGTATTAACAAGTGCGGAGATGAATCCTTAAGTATAACTGAGACAGGTTCAAGGGTTGGAAATGGGTAATTGGTAATGGTAAAAACTAATTACCCATTAGCTATTACCTATTACCGCCTAAACGAATATATAGCTGTCGCCAGTAGTGTTAGGACATCAATAGATGATACAACCTAGACACAAAAGGACTTTTCACCCAGTCCCCAGTCCCTAGTCCCCAGCTATATCGCCAGAATCAGCCGGAATCTCAAAAAATAAGGTGGGCATTGCCCACCCCATCTAATAGTTTAAAATTGCTATTATTCCCACTCGATGGTTCCGGGTGGCTTGGAGGTAATATCAAACACTACGCGATTAACGCCTTTAACCTCGTTGACAATGCGGTTAGAAATTGCTTCTAAAACATCGTAAGGTACACGCGCCCAATCTGCTGTCATGCCATCTTCGCTTTTAACAATGCGTAAGACTATAGGATAAGCATAGGTGCGTTGATCACCCATTACGCCCACACTACGGATAGGTAGTAAGACGGCGAATGCTTGCCAATATTCGTTGTATAAACCACGTTGGTTAATTTCTTGGCGCACAATCAAATCAGCATCGCGCAGAATGTTCAATCTGTCGGCGGTGACTTCACCTAAAATCCGAATAGCTAAACCAGGGCCAGGAAATGGCTGGCGTTGGACAATCTCTTCTGGTAAGCCAACAGACCGCCCTACTTTACGGACTTCATCTTTAAATAGTTTCCGCAGGGGTTCAACTAGTTTAAATCTCAAGTCTTTGGGTAATCCACCAACGTTGTGATGGCTTTTGATTTTTACTGCTACCCGTTCCCCGGTTTGGGGGTCAACATTGGTATCAGCCGATTCGATGACATCTGGGTAAAGAGTTCCTTGTGCTAGATAGTCAAAGGGGCCTAGATTTCTCGATGTTTCTTCAAATACCTGGATGAATTCATGTCCAATGCGACGACGTTTTTCTTCTGGGTCTGTCACGCCAACCATGATATCTAAGAAGCGATCGCGGGCGTTAACATATTCAACAGGGATGTGAAACTGCTCTTGAAATAGCTTCACCAACCTTTCCGGCTCATACTTCCGCATAAAGCCTTGGTCGATAAATACACAGGTCAATTGGTCGCCGATGGCTTTGTGCATCAAGAAAGCCAGTGTAGAAGAATCGACTCCTCCCGAAAGCGCCAATAGTACTCGCTTGTCACCAACTTTTGCCCGAACTTCCCGAATAGCTTCTTCCACAAAAGCAGCTGTTGTCCAGGTGGGTTCACACTCGCAGATGTGATACACAAAGTTGCGGATTAATGCCAAACCACCGATGGAATGGACTACTTCTGGATGGAACTGCACGCCATAAAGCTTTTTGTCATGGTCAGCAACAGCAGCACAGGGAGTATTATCTGTATGTGCCAACACTTCAAACCCTGGGGGCATTTTTGTGACTGAATCGCCATGACTCATCCACATTGTTGTGCCATCTTCAACGTTGGTCAGTAAGTCGGTGGGATCATCAATATGTAATGATGCTTTGCCATACTCACCCCGGTCGGCTTTGGCTACTTCGCCGCCGAGTTGGTTGACCATCAGCTGCATTCCGTAGCAGACACCCAAAATGGGAACTCCCAAATTCCAAATTTCTGGGTCACAATGGGGAGCGCGATCGCTATAAACTGAACTGGGGCCACCAGAAAGAATGATGCCCTTGGGATTCAGTTGGCGTAAATGTTCAGCAGAGGTGCGATAAGACAAAACTTCAGAGTATACTTGAGTCTCGCGGATGCGCCGGGCAATCAGTTCTGAATACTGAGAGCCGAAGTCTAATATGATAATGATTTGACGCTCAAGCTGCCCAAACTCTTCTATTGGTTGAGGGGCTTGTTCGGTTAGTAGAGTCACCGCTGTATTCATATAAATGGCGAAAGTGTGAGTCTGGTAGTAGATGGTTGTTTTGGTTTCTGAACATAAACACCATTTTCAGCTTGTTTAAACTGATAGATGGTGAGTTAATCCGTGACAAACGCTAGATAGAATGCGTTTGTTTTACCACTAAGGGATTTTATGAAACTGTATAAATTAAACTAAGACCACTACTGAAAAAGATATTTATTGGGATTATTTATGATTATTCATAATAAATTAACATAAATTTCCCATTAAGTTACAAGCAGTTTTGCTCTTCACGATAATTTTGCGATCGCGATCAAAGAGAATTGAGCCGCAGATTGTGGTTGCTGTGCCTCTGCTGCTATGGCTTTGCATATATTCTTGGCAACGAGAATCGATAGTTTCGGCGATCGCACTATAAACTTGATTTACCCAATCACTACCTGTAGAACTATCTAACGCTTTTAAGTGCTTGAGTGCAGCTTCAGCCGTTGGGGCGTGAAACACTATTTCTATATCTTGTTTACTTAAACCCGCCAAAGCACAGTGTGTTACCAATACTTCCCGTCGTCCATCAGCCAAGTGGTGGTGGGTATGAAAAATACCCCCAGCTAGTTTCATCAACTTGCCATGATAGCCAAACAATAAGATTTCCTTAACACCCAAAGCATCAGCTTCTACCAGCATCGGCCCTAACCAATTAGCAGTTTTTACTAATTTCTCAGCATTAATACCGATTTTTCGCGCCAAATCTAAACCATTCTCGCCAATGCAGAATACCAGACTTGCATACAAACTAGCTTTGTGCTGCAATTCGCTACGAAACGCGTCTAACTGATCTGGTGAACTCAAAGGTTGAGAAATACCTGTGGTTCCCAGTAGGGATAATCCCTCGACAACCCCAAAGGCAGAATTAGAAGTCCGAACAGCGAGCGATCGCCCCTCCGGTAAGATGATAGTGACAATAATGCTTTCCTCTGGGGCTAATAATCGAGTTAAGTTGGCTTGTAACAATCTTTGAGCATAACTATAAATAGCCGCACGGTTATCAGCATTAACCTGCTTACCAATCCCTTCCCCACCCTTGATGGTTACCTGCTCACCCCCACCTTGTCCCCATTCCACCACAGCCCAAATCGGGGTATTTTTAGTCAAATCAAGATTATCACCCGGATCACTGCGGGTAATTGCCAAGGCCATATTTTCTGATAGTCCCGCCACCTGCTCAATAGGTACTTCAGCGATTTGTGCAGGCTCAATTAAATCTACCAACCCAAGTTGTAGAGATTGACGCTGGCGTAACCAGTGTAAAGCGGCGATCGCGCCAGCACAAGCAAAAACAGGTAAAGTATATCCGCTACGCATTAGTCATTAGTCATTAGTCATTAGTTCTCCTCTGTCCTAAACACCCACTTCCGTGAGAACACTTTCCATCGCTTCCCAGGAGATATCACGTTGGATATAACGGGGGGATTCTGGATTGTAGGGGCTGGCTATGCGATCTACACTAATAACTCTTGCCTCATCTGGAATCACTGGAACATCGGGATCAAATGCAGTGGGACGCATCAATGAACTAGAAAAACCTTTGAAGATGGCTATTTTGTCTTGTTCATTAGCGATTTCCACCGTGACTAATAAAACTTCTTGTGGACGTTTGCTGGTGTATTGTTCTAGCCGCTTGCCAATTGAATTCATTTTGAAAGCTGGAAATTGAGAAACGAAGCGCAGTGACAGTTTACTGTGGTGTAGCCGAGCGTCCCTGCTTGCCCAGCTTCACGACGACAAAGTAGCTTAGATATAGTACATAAATAATTAGACAAACTATACCTAAAAAGCCTAAGAAACCGGGTTTACTATTGTGGTGAAAATAATCTTTAAACAGTAAGGGAGCTTCTAACCAGACGCTGCAAGTGGGATTTTGTCCAATATTGCTGGAAAACGCACAACCCAAAAAAGGTACGAAGGCTATAGTTCCCAAAATAGAATAAATGGTCACAGCCCAGCGCCAAGAAGTAAAAGCGAGTTTTAACACTCCACTGGGTTGATACTCAATTTCATCGTTGATATCCACCCAAAACCACAGGGAAATCGGAATAAGGATTTGTCCTATTAACCCAGAGATAAAACTAACTGGATATTGGGCAATCATTAAGTAGATGGTGATGGCTAGTAGGCTAGAAACTCGCCAATAAATCATTAATAGCTTTTGTATTGCTTCTGCTTGTTGAGCATAAGCCCAAATTAACAGAACTATCGGCACAATCATCAGAAATAATACTGCTAGTCGGTAATCAATCCAGACTAACTGGCGCAACACGTTATTTGGCATAGTTAACTGTCAGTTTTTAAGAATAGGGACTAGGAATAAGGAGTGAAGGATATTTTAAGTTAGATAGGACTTACGCAAGTGTCATAGTCAAAGTAACTTTAGGGCGCGTCAGTCCCAATAATTTCGCACACATTAGAGGATTTTCCGCATCTGACACACCCTAATATTGTGCCAGTTGCTTAAGTCCTGTTAGAAATACTTTTGTTGATTTTGTTGTCACCATGTCCGAGTGTAAAAAAACAAGCAACTGACAGAATCTCATCGCCAATATTTTGCACCTACCGTAGCAAATTGCTCTGAGAACTATCTCATCAACAACTAGCTCAACAAGCTTAAACTTGTGTAAGTTGCAAGGAGATGGGGTGCAAAAGCCTCATGAACAGAGGTGAAAACTACTGAATCAAAGGATTCTGGTTGCTTGTCTGCCGAAAAAGTTCACAAACTTAATTGTTATTCATCGTAAACACGGCACTCAGCAGCATCTGGATTATCATCGCAGTACTGTTCTAGAGAATTTTTCTTTTTGTCTTGGCGTTGGTGGGAGGCTTCCGCTTGCAGTTCTTCAACTGCATCCCAAGCCGCAGCACACTCAGCTGAGTTGCTACCTGAGATATCGCAAACGGCACGCGCTTGTTCTACTTCTTCTTGGATTTGGTCTTGAATGTCTTTTGCTTGAGTGTCAGTCATTGCTTTAGTCTCGTTGTGTGTTGATAATAACAGTATAGAAAAGTTGCAAAAGTTGCTATTTTTTTGTTCTATCAATCACCATTCTACCTAATGAGCTGCATCAGCTAGTTGGGTAGCTTGATGTATCGATTAAAATTACCGCCAACTGTAGCATTTATTTTAAGATTTTAGAAAATGGTAACGAAGTAAATAAAATGTGGAAGTAGGGGAGATGAAGAAGATCAGGGAGATGTGGCGATAGTTTCCCACGGGGTGAGAGAATAAAAATTACTTGTCGCACTCTTACTCATCACTGATAACTCAGCCAACGACTAACCACAACAGAAAAAGAAGCCCAAAATTCATGGCAGACCGAATGCAGTGGGCAAATGCCCTATCAACTCGCCCTTCTCTAGAAGCAGCTGTTACAGATGTAGTACAACGGGCTGTCTCGACTTTAACAGCTCCTGCGGATTTGGGGTTAGTGTTCATTTCTTCTGCCTTTGCTAGTGAGTATTCTAGGGTGTTACCCTTGCTGGCTGAACAACTTTCTGTGCCAGTGATGATTGGCTGTAGTGGTGGTGGTGTGATTGGCACGGCTGCTAGTGGACAGACCCAAGAATTGGAAGCAGAAGCCGCCCTCAGCTTAACTTTGGCGCACCTACCAGGGGTGAATTTACAGGTTTTTCATGTTCTGGGGGAAGAGTTACCAGATTTAGATAGTCCTCCAGATACGTGGATTAATTTGATTGGTGTGCCTCCATCGCCAACGCCGCATTTTATTTTGCTGTCTAGTGCTTTCTCTTCAGGAATTAACGATTTATTACAAGGGCTAGATTTTGCTTACCCAGGGTCAGTAATTTTAGGTGGACAAGCTAGCGTCGGGGGGATGGGTGGTCGTCTGGCTTTGTTTTGTAATGGTAATCTGCACCGTGAGGGTACTGTAGGCTTGGCTTTAAGTGGCAATATTGTTTTAGAACCGATCGTGGCGCAAGGATGCAGGCCGATTGGTGAACCATTACAAGTAACTAAAGCTGAACGCAATATTATTCTGGAACTGGATGAGAAAGTGCCGTTAGTGGTGCTGCGAGATTTGATTGCTAGCTTGAGTGAAAAAGAACGAGCTTTGGCACAACATTCATTGTTTGTTGGTGTAGCAATGGATGAATTTAAGCTATCTTTGCAGCAAGGGGATTTTTTAATTCGTAGTATTTTGGGTGTAGATCCATCTGGAGGTGCGATCGCTATCGGTGATCTCGTCCGTCCTGGCCAACGCCTACAATTCCACCTGCGAGATTCCCAAGCCTCCGCCGAAGAATTAGAATTTCTGTTAGAACGGTATCAAACAAAACCTGAATTTGACAACTCTGCTGTTGGTGCGTTGATGTTTTCTTGTGTAGGACGTGGTGAAGGACTCTACGGCAAACCTAACTTTGATTCTGAGCTATTCAAACGTTACATTCAAGATGTCCCCGTAGGTGGTTTTTTCTGCGGTGGTGAAATCGGCCCAGTCGGCGGCAGAACTTTTTTACATGGTTATACATCCGTATTTGGGATTTGCCGAGAGTTGTCGGTAGAAGATTAAGGGGCGAGAAAGAATTTGTATAGTCAATGGTCAGTAGTCAATAGTCAATAGTCAACAGTCAATAGTTAAAGTAACTCTCCCCCCAATCCCCAATCCCCAATCCCTAGTTTATTTCCTGTCTAGCAAGAGGGTACTATTGTTATCAATCATGGTGGGGGTACCAGTGTGGGCGATCGCACTATAGGTTTGAATATAGCGGCGTACTTGTTGTGGGAACTGGGGGTAGTCTAATACTGCGTCTCCATCGGCGATGGTTGCCCAAAAGTCACGCAAGCTGGGAGCTAGTTCTTGTGCCTGGGCTAATGGTAAATTTAAGGGTGATAAAGTAAGTAGTTTTACTAGGAAGGGAAAAGAGCGATCGCCCATCCAATCTCGTGATAATTGTTGTAAATTTGGAAACTCTGGGACTGATTCCACCCGATGAGAGAGAATTTGCAACCATTCCTGACCCTGCTGATCACGATGAAACTCTAAAACCCTGTAGGGATGAGGATAGCTGACTAAAGAACCTGTAGTAATATCATATACACCTTCAGTACAAGCAACATCTTGGACGTGTAAGTGGCCTGTAAATACTAGTTTGACCCCATATCGTTGCAATAGCCGCACTAGTTCTGGTGCATTTTCCAACATATAGCGAGATGCCATTGGGTGGCGAGATTGATGAGGTAAATGTTCAACTACATTGTGATGCACCATCACTAACACCAGTTCATCCACGGTTGCGGCTAATACTTCTTCTAACCATTGGAATTGCTGGGCATCTAAACGCCCCATTTGCTGGCCTTGTTCATTAAAAAAGTTAGAATTTAGACCAATTAATCTCACTCCAGGTAATAATTGTTGAGTGTAGTAAAGTTGATCAGTATTGTCATAACCAAACTGACGATAATACTGGGGAAAATCAGCACAAGCGATCGATTGCTCATTTGCCATGACTACAGGAACATCATGGTTACCAGGCACAACATAAGTAGGAAAAGGTAGTTTAGATAATCTTTCTTCTAACCATCTATGGTTTTCTGGTTCACCGTGCTGGGTTAAATCTCCAGGGAGCAAAAGAAAATCTAAATTAAGTTTTGTTAAATGGTTTATGGCGTTTTCAAAAGCGGGAATACCCACTTCTACCAAATGAAATCGGCTCGGATGATCCCAGATTGTGTGAGGAAGCGCGATGTGTAAGTCGCTGACTACAGCAAAGCGAAAATTTAGCACCATTGATTTCTAAAAGTGATTAAAAACAGTAATTTAAGCAGGTCTTTTCCACAAAGTATAACCTTTGCTACGTTAACCTGCTGAAGAACTACTTGTCTTAATATTTGTACACACGTACATAATTATCGCTTTTGCAGTGAGTCTCTTGCTTAAGTCCTAAGTTTGATTTTGATCCCTTATGGTTTCTATCAATTTATAATTTGCAATTTGTAATTCTTAACTAAGATTTTGTTACCTAGTAATCACATAGACTTTCTGCATGAACAAGTATTGAGTTATGAGCGAAAAGTCTTGAGTCCTTAATTACGCATTTCTAAATTATGCAACTCCAGCTAATGAATTGAGGAACAATTCTTGTTTACTTATTTCCCAGGTGAGGGTGCTATAAACTATTTGATCCATATCATCATACTTAGGTTGCCATCCTAGTACTTGACGAATTTTATCACTACAAGCTGTTACACAAACCGGATCACCAGAACGACGCTCCGCTTCTATCACCGGAAAATCTACGCCAGAAATTGCCTTAACCCGCTCGATAACTTGACGAACACTATAGCCTTGTCCATAACCACAGTTAAGGATTTGGCTAGCATTACCTTGCTCTAAATAAGCTAAAGCGTCTAAATGTGCTGTTGCGAGGTCTTCTACATGAATGTAGTCTCTAATTGCCGTTCCGTCCGGTGTGGGAAAATCTGTACCAAAAATTTTTACTCCCAGTCTGCGTTTAAGTGCAGCATCACAAGTGACACGAATTAAATGGGATGCGTCTTTTGACATCTGTCCCAATCGCCCACCAGGCTCGGCTCCAGCAACATTAAAGTAACGTAGAATGACATAGCGTAGATCAGAAGCCTTGGCGTGGTCACGAATCAACCATTCACAAGAAAGTTTTGAGCGTCCATAGGGATTAATCGGTTCAGTTGGTGTAGATTCAGTGACAACGGCAGTTTCCGGTTGTCCATAAACTGCGGCTGTGCTGGAAAAGATAATTTGGTTAACACCAGTTTCGTGACAACAGCGAAGTAAATTGAGGGTGTTGCGCGTGTTGTTAGCGTAGTAGTCCAGGGGACGGGCAATAGATTCTGGTACGCTCAGACTAGCCGCGAAGTGTAAAACTGCCGCAAATTGATGTTGATGAAATACTTGAGAAAGACATTCAGAATTTTTTAAATCGCCGATAATTAGCTCACCATGTAGTACGGCTTGGGGTAAACCAGTAGAACAGTTGTCATACACAACAACATCGTAACCTGCTTCACCTAGCTGACGCACCACATGAGAACCTATGTAGCCAGCACCACCGGTAACTAAAACTTTTTGATTCATCTACCTTTACCTAGTAATACTACTCGAATAGTTTTGAGAGCGATCGCTAAATCTAAAGCTAGGGAGTAATTCTTGATGTAGTAGAGGTCATAAGCTAGCTTTTCGTAAGCATCTTCTATGGATGCACCGTAGGGATACATGACCTGCGCCCAGCCTGTAATACCGGGTTTGACCACATAACGCAAATCATAATAGGGAATTTCTTGACGCAGTTTGACATCAAATTCTGGTCGTTCTGGGCGAGGGCCAATGAGGCTCATTTCTCCCCAGATAACGTTTAATATCTGCGGTAATTCATCAATTCTAGTTAAGCGTAACCAACGCCCTACCCTGGTAATTCGCGGGTCTCGTTCATCTGCCCACTGCGCCCCACGTTTTTCGGCATCTTGATACATGGAACGAAATTTGTAAACTTTAAAAGGCTTACCTTCTAGTCCGGTCCGTATTTGAGAGTAGAACACCGGGCCAGGGCTATCTAACTTAATTGCTAAAGCTGCCAACAACATCAATGGAGATAAAAACACACATAAACAACACGTCAGCATAATATCTACTGAGCGCTTGAGCTTTTGACTAATGCTGTCAGCAGTTAAATTAAAACCATTACCAAAAGCCAGCCAATTATCCTGAAGCAGAGACGAGGGAAGCTTATACCACAAGGTTTCACAAACATCGGGAAGACCGTAGATGGAGACACCAGATAAACGCAACTGCATCAGTTGTTGCATTTGTACGTCAGATAACTCCGTTGGAGTCGCCACTACTACCCCTGACCAAGGTTGTTGGCTCCATTGAGGTAAGTCATTAAGACTCCCTACAGAAACTTGATGATTTTCTGTTAACTCATTGCTGTTCTGCTCTGGGGTTGAGAGAAAAATCAAGCGCCCCAAGGAACTGCGTTCGAGAAAAGTTTTGCCGAAGAGGATGGCTTTTTTACCTGCGCCCAAAATTAACCAACGGCTATGTTGAGCTTGGGCTTTTGCCCATTTTGCTGCTGTTATTCTTAATCCCACAGCCCAGATAGTGAATAGCCCTAAGCTAGGAAGCCAAACTCCCCGTTTCCAAAGCAAGTCTGTTGCCCAAGCACTGGTACAGTAAATGAGTGCTGCAATAATAGCGCCAACGACAAAATTACTAATCAGAATGCGGGATGGGGCGCGTAAACCTGCTATTTGCCTATCTGGATGGTAGGTATCTGCTAAATACAAACCTGTGAGAACTAGAAAGAAAAAGATATAAATTAACGGGTCAAAACCATGCAGGTTTTGACCCAATCGCAACCATAAACAGATGGAATAACTCAACACCAAACCCAAAATATCCCCTATCAGCAGCAATACACAGAGGATGTTACGTGTCTGATGTGAATTGCTGATTTTTTTTCCAGCAATAATACTAATAACCATGTATGTCGGCTACTAAAAATTTCCAAGATTACAGAAAAGATACTGACAAGATGAGATATAAAAAGTAATTACTCTGGAACTCTTAGCGGTAGATGCAAAAATCTCAAATATTTGCAAATCTGTCACAACAAAATATATTCAGCATTGATGTGAAGAAGCGCAATCCTAATACCCAATAACAAAAGCAACGTATGGCCACTCAAAAAAAAGACGAGTGTTTGAGAGTAATTTACTAACCATTTATTTTTAATCCTGTTTATGGTGATATAACCATGTGGATATTACGTAAAATGATGCTCATGTTTGATAGATTAATAAAAATAATGCTTAATAAAAAGATACGAAATCGACCTGTTTCTAATGTGAAGTGATTTTCATTTTTGTAAATTTGTAATTTTGCAAATAACAGATATACAGTATCTGATTTTTGAAATAAGCTTGTGTTGTGTAATGACTGTCATCTAAGCACAATGCCTAGATGTTGCCTACCTTACATTTAAAATTATTTTCCGTGGAGTTAGTCACAAGACAAAAGCGAATTTACATAGATTGTGCGTAAATTTGATAGACAAAAACTTGTGTAATGATAGTTAGAATATATTGAAGCGCTTTATAAAATGCTAGTAAAAGAGTTAGCCAATTACTGACAGCATATATTCCTCAATTGGGTATTATTGTTAATACAGTGACTTAAACTCTGCTGTTATGTGCGCCTTACGCGATCGCTAAAATTTTCCATAAGAAAATAAATATAACTTAGTATTTGGCATATTAAGCAAGCAAAACAACATAAAAACGTAAAAATCCGGCAAAAGTGGGATGTATCATGCTTTAACTAACGTATAGCAACAGATATCAAGATGTTACATTGGACTGTGTGACAAAACAAACTGCTTTTTTGACCTACCAGATAAATAGATATTGACTCAGAAAAAAGAACAGTGAAAATACGTAGGCTATTCTGGGGAAAAAGCTTGATAATCTTTTATTAAATCTTTATTGATTATTTAAATCAGGTTGCATCCAGTCAGTAGCAGTTATTAAGGAAATTAAATCAGCGAACAGTGATTACAGTTTCACAGCTTTAATCAATAGAGAAACCTGGCATAATGCTTGAAAAAAGCCCGTACACTCGAACCCTAATTTTAGAGTGAACAATGCCTACAATACCCCTATTGTGATAGGTACTGACCTACGTGGATCTCAAAAAATATAGCGATTCTCATTTGTATGCAATACACTCTGAACTCTTCTCATAGAGTACCTTTCTCCTACAAGGAGAGAGGCTTTGATTCTTACTCCCCTTCCTTTGTAGGGAAGAAGCTGGGGGTTAGGTCTGTATTTGACTCAACTGCAAATCGCTTTATTTAGGAATTCTATAAGTGATAACTGTTGAATATTTCCTATGTTCATCTGCATTACTGCTCTACATCAATATAAATGAAATAACTAATTTTTAGTAGTGTCAATCTTTAGGGTATTATCTGAACTATGCCTTCCCATCAAGACGATCAAGACCTGATTAACTTCCAACAGTATTGGCTGATTGCAAAAAGACGTTGGTTACTGATAGCCACGATTATGGGATCGGTGTTTGGAGTCACAGGGTTGCTTACTTTTAGTCAAAAACCAATCTATGAAGCAGAGGGTAAACTCCTCTTTAATAAGCAAAGTGGCGTTTCTTCCCTGACAGGTGTAAGTGAGCAATTGGGACAACTTAGTGGGGTGACTAATCTTTCTAACCCTTTGGAAACTGAGGCAGAAATTATTCGCTCAAACCCCATAATTCAAAAAACCATTGCTGAGTCGCAGCTTAAAGATGAACAAGGAAAACCTTTAGAAATAGATGATTTCCTACGAAACTTAAAAATAAAAAGTGTCCGAGGGACTGATATTTTACAACTTACCTATCGTAGTGCTAATCCTGAAGAAGCAACAGCGATTATTAATAGACTGATGAACACTTATCTGGAGAACAATGTTCGCAATAATCGTTCTGAAGCTACAGCCGCAAGGGAATTTTTAAGCAAGCAATTACCTCTAGTCGAAGCGAAAGTCACAGAAGCAGAAGCAGCACTACGTCGATTCAAAGAAAAATACGAGGTTGTTTCCCTACAAGAAGAAGCTATACAAGGAGTCAAAAGGCTGAATGAATTATCCGGCCAGGTAACTCTACTGCGCGCACAGTTAGTTGATGCTAGAACTCGTTCTGGTGCTTTGCAAAATCAATTGGCATTGAACACAAAGCAAGCTATGGCACTGAGCAGCTTAAGCCAATCCAATGCAGTACAACAAGTGCTATCAGAATACCAGAAGGTTCAAGACCAGTTAGCTGTGGAGAGGTCACGATTTACTGATGAACACCCAGTTATTGCTAATTTATTAAATAAAGAACAAGCTCTCAAAGAGCAGCTAGAAGGAAGAGTGAGCAAAACTTTAGGTAGTTCGCAGCCGATTCCAGAGCAAGATTTACAAATAGGGGAACTCAAACAGACTCTAACCGCTAATTTAGTGCAGGTAGAAGTTGAAAGATTGGGATTAGAAAATCAAGTTGGTGTGTTGATGAAGGCATTTGTACTTTATCAAGCACGTCTGAGAGTCTTACCCAAGTTAGAACAACAACAACTACAGTTACAAAGACAGCTACAGATAGCCCAAACAACCTATGAACAAATGCTAAAACGATTGCAAGATATTGAAGTGGTGGAAAATCAGAATGTGGGTAATGCCAGGATTGTTTCTGAAGCTTTACTTCCCAAAACACCAGTTTCTCCTCGTATCTTCTTAAGTTTAGCACTAGGTGGATTTTTGGGGTTTTTCTTAGCTATTGGCGCAGCTTTGTTGCTAGAGGCTGGAGACAAGTCTGTAAAGACACTAGAAGAAGCTCAACAGTTGCTGGATTATCCTTTGTTGGGTACAATTCCAGCTTTTGACCAAAAAGCTAGACTGGCTCGTGGTGAGAGTATCACCGAATTACCCGTACTCAATAACCCTTACTCTTCAGTTAATGCAGCTTTTGAAATGCTCCAGATTAACCTGGGCTTCTCCTTTTCTGATAAGAAACTGAAGGTAATTGTGGTTAGCAGTTCTGTGATGAATGAGGGTAAATCTTTCATCGCGGCTAATTTGGCGGTAGCAACTGCCCAAATGGGAAAACGAGTATTATTGATTGATGCAGATATGCGCCGCCCACGTCAGCACGAAATGTGGCAACAACCCAACTTGATGGGATTAAGTAATGTTTTAGTGGGTCAGGCTACCTTAGCCGAAGCTACTAAGGAAGTGGTAATTAATCTAGAGTTACTTACTTCTGGCACCATACCACCTAACCCAGCTGCATTATTAGACTCACAGCGCATGAATGGGTTACTTCAACAAGCGGCTCAAGATTATGATTACGTAATTATTGATACTCCTCCTTTAAGTGTTTTAGCGGATGCTTCGATCATAGGCAAAATGGCAGATGGAATGTTGTTAGTTGCACGTCCTGGTGTGCTTAATTCTGCTGCGGCTAAGACTACAAAGACACTTATTGAGCATTCTCGTGTGTCAGTGTTGGGGATGGTAGTGAATTGTGTAGCTACTGATAGTAATGACTACGGTTACTACTACTCCCATAAAAATACTGGAGATAATAATTCTGGCAAAAAGGATAGGATTAAGTCAAATTTAAGTAAAATCACTGGCTTAAGATTGCTTTAACCAGTGAATAATTTAGGTAAACTAGTGTTTTTCCTGAGGCATTAAAGATTTAGCTTGTTTAAAGTTATAGGCGCAATATAAAGTTAATAAATTCAATTCAGAGATTGAATAGACGCATAGCAAATATGCTAAATATTCCGTGCTGAATGTAGCAAAACATCTTACAAATTTATTAACTGCATTGAATTTTATCCTTCAAGAAAAGGCTAAGTTTACATAATTAAACTTTTAAGAAATCCCATAGTTTAAGGTTGCTTATATCTGCCTTCTGACACTGATGTAAATAATAGCGATGCCTTGATTTTGACTTGTTTTATGAGCAAGGAAAGAATATATACTTTTCCACACAAGGTATCATGACCTAAATTGAGTCCTCTTTTTAACCTTGAGCCAAATGCCAGACAAATATAAAACTCAGATTTTATTCTCATTTCGTCAAAAGTTTGGCTCTGACAAGTTAGCGGTTATTCAAAATATAGCTTGGTTATTCATTGATCGCATTCTTCGTATGGGTTTTGGGTTAGTTGTAGGTGTTTGGATTGCTCGTTATTTAGGAGTGCAGCAATTTGGTCTTTTTAACTATGCCACCGCTTTTGTAGCACTATTCAATCCTTTGACAACTCTAGGGCTAGATAACTTGGTCATACGTTCTATTGTGCGTGAACCCGAAGCTAGATACCAAATTTTAGGGACAGCTTTTTTGCTCAAGTTAGCTGGTGGAATAGGATGCGTATTGTTAACAGTTAGCTCTATTTTTGTATTGCATCAAAATGACCAGTTGACTATTGGGATAGTAGCAATTTTAGCAACGGCAGGGATATTTTCTGCCTTTGACACGATTGACATTTGGTTTCAGTCTCAAGTGCAGTCTAAATATACTGTAGTTGCTAAAAACACTGCATTTATTATCATTGTACTCTTAAAAGTTACTTTGATTAAAATGCAGGCACCATTACTTGCCTTTGCTTGGGCTGGATTAGCAGAAATTGGATTGGGTGCAGCAGGTTTAATACTCGTTTACAAAGCTAAAGGTTATTCACTATGGTTATGGCGTTGGAATCTTCCGCTTGCTAAGACTCTTCTTAAGGAAAGCTGGCCTTTGATGTTATCTGGTTTAAGTATCATGATTTATATGAAAATTGACCAGATTATGTTGGGGGAAATGGTTGATGCTAGTGCCGTAGGTCTTTATTCAGCAGCAACCCGTATTTCCGAAGTTTGGTACTTTATACCAATGGCGATCGCTTCTTCGGTTACTCCTTCAATTTTTGCAGCTAAAGAAGTAAGTGAAGAACTTTATTATCAACGAATAAAAAAACTACTCCGAGGGTTGGTATTGATTTCAATTGTAATTGCTTTACCAATATCGTTTATGTCTGAAAGAATAATTACCTTGTTATTTGGTAATGGCTATACCGCAGCAGGATCAGTATTAGCAATTCATGTCTGGGCCTCTTTATTTGTATTTATGGGGGTTGCTACATCCTCTTGGTTCGTTGCAGAAGGTTTAACTCACCTTTCTTTACGCAGAACACTAATTGGTGCAATTACTAATGTTTTGTTAAACCTATTGTTGATTCCCCACTATGCTGGAGTTGGTGCTGCGATCGCAACTGTAATTTCTTATGTAATTGCCGCATTTTTAGCCAATCTTTTTCACTCGAAAAGCCATAAAATTTTCTGGATTCAATTTCAATCAATTTTATTATTTTTATAGTTATTACATCGTTTAATCTCATGAAAGATTATTTATATGAATTACGCAGAAATATTTATGAATCTTTTGGAAACTCTAAATATTCTAAACCTGGGCTTAATAATTTGGATAAAAAACTTGAAAATTATCTTAATTTCAGAAATGGTTTTTTTATTGAAGTTGGTGCTAATGATGGTTATAGACAAAGCAATACTTATTACCTAGAAAAATTTTTGGGTTGGCATGGAATTTTAGTTGAAGGTATTCCTAGTTTGTATAAAGAATGTAAAAGGATCAGGAATAATTCATCTGTATATAACTGTGCTTTAGTTGCGCCTGATTTTCCAGATAGTTTTGTACAAATGCACTATGCAAACCTTATGTCAGTAGTTGAAAATTCGCTAAAAAATAAAGAAAGTCAATATGAGCATATTCAAAGAGGTTTAGAACTTCAGAAAATTCAGCAAAGTTATGGTATTCAAGTTCCTGCAAAAACACTTGAATCTATTTTAGATAAATTTGTCGAATTACCTCAAATAGATTTTTTATCTTTAGATGTTGAGGGATATGAGTTAGATGTATTAAAAGGTATAAATTTAGCAAAGTATCAACCTAAATATATTCTTGTGGAAGCAAGATTTTTTGAAGAAATAAATTTATATTTAAATTTTAATTATGAGCTGACAGATCAGCTTTCTCATCATGATTATCTTTATAAATTAAAACCTGCTAATAAAATACAGTAGTATGAAAACACCAGTAACTTTTTTAATATTTAATCGCCCTGATACAACAGAAAAGGTATTTCAAGCTATCCGTCAAGCTAAACCTCCTAAGCTTTTGGTTGTCGCAGATGGGCCACGTAGCGATCGCCCTGGCGAAAAAGAAAAATGTGCTGCTGCAAGAGCTATTATTAATGGCGTGGATTGGGAGTGTGAGGTTTTGATAAATTATTCTGATGTTAACTTGGGGTGTAAAAAAAGAGTTTCGAGTGGGCTAGATTGGGTTTTTGATACAGTTGAAGAATCAATTATTTTGGAAGATGATTGTCTTCCTAATCCAAGTTTTTTTCTGTTTTGTGAGGAGCTTTTAGAGCGTTATAGAGAAGATAATAGAATTGCGGTTATTTCTGGACAAAATGTACAGTTTGGCCACAAAAGAACACATTATAGTTACTACTTCTCTCGATATAATCATTGTTGGGGATGGGCAAGCTGGAGACGTGCTTGGCAAAATTTCGACTATGATATGCAGTTGTGGCCTTTAATCAAAGAGAATGGCTGGTTAAAAGATATTCTTAAAGATGAGATTGCTGTTAAATATTGGACTAAAATTTTCCAAGATACTTATGATGATAAAACAAATAGCTGGGCATATCGTTGGACATTTTCTTGTTGGACACAAAACCATCTGAGTATTTTATCTAATATCAATTTAATATCTAATATCGGATTTGCTAGAGAGGCAACAAATACAAAAAAAGATGTAAGTATTTTTTCTAAAATACCTACTGAAGAAATTTATTTCCCTTTAAAGCATCCACCATTTATAGTTCAAGATGTTGAATCTGATGATTTTACCCAAAGAACCTTATACTGTCCGCCTTTAATAAATAGGATTAACACAAAAATAAAAAATATTTATTCTGATATTTTAGGAGTTTATTATTTAATATTTATGTTTTTGAAGCAATTAATATTAAAAGGAATCAAAAAGAGTTCTAATTTTATTTGTATGGCGCTTGGTAGGGATAATATAACTTTCACAAAGATTTTTCCTCGCAATGACTTAGTTGAATTAGGCACAAAATATGGCGGTTGGATTATTCCGAAAAATTTACTTGATTCAGGCTCTATTGTTTACTGCGTAGGTTGCGGAGAAGATATATCATTTGATCTGTCTCTAATTGATAAAGTTGGTTGCAATATACTGGGATTTGATCCGACCCCACGAGCAATCCAATACGTAAAAAAAGTAACCATTAATAATACTAAATATCATTTCAATGAAGTGGGTTTGTGGGATAAAGATGATGTTCTGAAATTCTATGCACCAAAAAATTCTGATCATGTTTCTCATTCTCTTCTCAATTTACAGAGAACATCAAAATATTTTGAAGCCAAGGTCAAAAGGCTAAGTACAATTATGCAGGAGCATAACCACAAAAAAATTGATCTACTAAAATTAGATATTGAAGGTGCCGAGTATAAAGTCATTAATTCAATAATTGAAGATGAGCTTGATATTAAAATTATTTGCGTTGAATACGACGAATATTTTAACCCCTTAGATAGTAGTTACAAACTAAGAATTAAGCAGTCCATTAATAAATTAGTCAATGCTGGTTTTTCTTTAGTTTGTACACAAGGTAATGGTAACTATACATTTGTTAAGAGATGAAAAGAAAGCCGATTAATTAAGGGTGTTTTATTTAAGTAAATTAATAAGCCTAGTAAATGTATTGGTGTATTTTAATAATAAAAGGGATTGATAATTGAAGATTTTACATCTTAGCACTTACGATAATCGCGGTGGAGCAGCAATAGCTACCTATCGATTACACGATGGGCTACAAAATATTGGCATAACTTCCCAGATGCTTGTACAAATTAAATTTAGTGACGATAAATCTGTTATTGCAACAGGCAACAAAATAGTTCATAAATATCCCAAACTTAAACCCCATTTAGATTCGTTACCGAAACTATTCTTTAGACATATCGATAAGAGTCGAAGAACTTCATACTCTTTGCAATGGCTTCCAGATTCTATAGCGACTAGCATTATAAAAATAGATACTGATATCATTCATCTTCATTGGATATCAGGAGGACTTATAAATATAGAAACAATAGCTAAATTAAATAAACCGCTTGTTTGGACTCTACATGATATGTGGGCTTTTACTGGTGGATGTCATTATAATCAAGAGTGTCAGCTTTACAAAGAAAAATGTGGCAACTGCCCACAAATGCCAAAAAGATTCAATATAGATTTATCTAGCTGGGTATGGGAACGCAAAGCTAAGGCTTGGGCTGATTTAAACTGTACAGTTGTAACTCCAAGTCATTGGTTAGCTAAATGCGCTGCATCCAGTTCTCTATTTAAAGATTGCAATATCAAAGTAATACCCTATGGTTTAGATACAGAAGTTTACAAGCCTTATCAAAAAAACTTGGTAAGAGATAAATTCAATCTACCTCAAGACAAACTCTTAATCCTCTTTGGTGCTGAAAATGCTGCTAGTAATACGCGTAAAGGGTTTCACTTTTTAAGGTGTGCATTAGAAATATTAAAACATACTTACTGGCATGATAAGTGTGAGCTTGTTATATTCGGTGCAAGTAAGTCAGATTCTATAAGTAACTTGGGTTTTAATACTCACTATCTTGGCCGCTTAAATAATGAATCTACAGTAGCGCAAGTTTATTCAGCAGCAGATGTTTTTGTTGCTCCTTCGATACAAGATAACTTGCCTAATACGGTTATGGAGTCACTTGCTTGTGGTACGCCCTGTGTTACTTTTGATATTGGGGGAATGCCTGACATGATTAATCATAAACAGAATGGCTATTTAAGCCGGCCTTACAACATTGATGACTTGGCAAATGGAATTATTTGGGTAATAGAAGATAAAGAGCGACATCAAAAGCTTTGTGCTAGTGCTTGTGGAACAGTCAAGGAAAAATTCACACTAGAATTACAAGCGAAAAATTACTTGCCTTTATATCAAGAGATATTAGAAAGAAAAATATTTATCAAAAAAAAATAACGGAAAATGAACATTTCTTCCATAATTGGATTAATTCATGGCTTTGATAATTTAATCATTAAATTAAAAAGTAAACTTAATAAATGAAATTATATGTTAAAAAAAATATTATATATTAATTTTTTTCTTTTATTCTTTCCTGCGTTTTCTTTATCTTATCCATTTACTGGTGTCTATTTTCAATCAAGAATATTAGGACTACCATTTTTGGTATTATACTTTTTATTAAATATTTTCAATAAAAAAATAATAATCACAAAACAAATATTTATATTTTTATTTCCTTTGAAAATAGCGATTATTGTTCCTTTTTTAGGATTATTAGCAAATAGAAAATTTAGCCTAATAGATATTGGCTATATGACTAGCTTTTTATATTTAATATTGTTTACCTTAGTGGTAAAGAAAGAAAAAGTTCTATTTGTTAAATTTACGAAAATATTTACAGTTGCAAACATAGTTTATTCAATTTGGCAAGTCTTTTTAATGAATCTTGGGTTAGCACAATTTGCTATGATACATTGTAATTTGCCCTCAAAATCTGACTATACAATCCCTGTAGGAATTTTGCCATCTATATACAGATTTAGTGGATTATTTAATGAATCTTCTCCTTTGCTTTTTTATCTGTGTTCTTCATATATATTTTTATGCGAGATTAATAAAAATAAACTAGAAAAAGATGTAAAAATAATTCAATATGCTACATTATTCATGATAATTATATCTGGTTCAAAATTGTCATTTGCTTTTTTAAGCTTATTATTCATTTCTAAATTATTATCTTTAATTAAAGATAGAGGCTATAGAAATTTGTTAAATATATCTTTGATTGCAATTGGACTATTTTTTCTGACTACAAATTATTCAGAGATAATTGATATACTATCCCAAAATCTCACCGCTTTCAAACCTAGATATGAATCTATTCATAACAGTACTACTTCACTTTTACAGATTGAAATTTTGGGAAATGGATTCCTTCCAAGCAGTACTGGTGAAGCTGGTGGATTAGATGCGATTACAATAATAATTGGCGGATATGGAGTTTTATTTGGCTTTACAATAATACTTACTTTCTTGGTTTGGATATTAGTGGAAACTAATTTTAACTTTATTTTTGTTGCTGTATATATTTTAGGACTGGTTTCTAATGGTTCTTTATTAGTTTCTCAATATACATTATTATTTGCAATGATATATGTTCTTGGTAAGCCATCATTGTATAAAATTAGTGATTTTTTAAAATATACGGCCAAAACTTCAAATTAGTTTAATAGTAGCAGAAAGGTCATATTCTATGAATGTAGTTGTTAATATAATAACCATAGCTAAAGATTGTGAAAAAATAATTACTAAAACACTTAATAGTGTAAGCTTTCAGGATTACAAGAATATAAGTCACATAATTATTTATGGTGAATCTGTAGATTTCACAAATAAAATACTTACTTCTTATCAACATACAAAAAAATATCAAATATACAACCAAAAAAATATTGGTATTGCATCAGCTTTCAATGAAGGAATTAAACAAAAATCTGGCGATTTAGTTTTATTTTTAAACGCTGGCGATTCACTAATAAATAATACAGTAATAACACAAATAGTAGAATCTTATAAAAATAAGAAATGGCTGTGGGCATTTGGAGAAACTATCTCAATTAGTCGTAAAGGATATTTAAAAAGATATATTAGACAGCATGAGGAGTGGCGGCAAGAATTATTTTTGTATGGTAATCCTATATGCCATCAGTCTACTATTTTTACTAAAGAAATTTTAGATACGGTGGGATTATATAATGAGTTACTTCCTCTAGGAATGGATTATGACTTTAACATTAGAGCTTCTTTAATAGAAGAACCACATCTTCTAAGGTTTCCGATTTCCTACTATGAAACTACAGGTGTATCTTCTATGAAAGTATTTCAAGCTTACAAAGCTCATAGCGATATTAGAAAAAAATACTTTATGTATACTCATCAGCGTAATTTACAAATTGATTCTATTGGCTTTATTAAGGCAATTAAACGTTTCTTGATGATCCCATTAAAGCTATATCTATGAGTATTGCAAATATAGAATATCCAAGCTTAATTTTAGCTATTCCAGCTTATAACGAAGCTGGGAATATAGAACATTTGATTAGGGAATTTTTGACAACTGAATATCCAAACTTAGTAGAAGTAATTGTGGCTGATGGTGGTAGCACTGATGGGACACAGGATATTGTCAATAAATTGTCATTAGAAGATTCTAGAGTCAAGCTGTTATACAATTCGTTGAAAATTCAATCGGCTGGTCTAAATCTTATATTGCAAGAATGCACTAGTGATATATTTCTTAGGGCTGATGCTCACTCTGATTATGCACCAGATTATATAGAAAAATGTGTGGAAGCATTATTAGAATCTCAAGCTTTTAACGTGGGGGGCGCACAAAGATTTGTGGCTAAAACTCCCTTTCAGGCTGGGGTAGCACTAGCTTCTAAAAGCTTTTTAGGTAGTGGTGGAGCTAAATACAGAAACCCTAACTATAATGGATATGCTGATACAGTTTATTTAGGATGTTTTTGGACGAAAGAATTGCGTGGCGCTTCTGGTTTTGATATTTCGCAAATTACTAACCAAGATGCTGAATTAAATCAAAAATTACTGAATAAAAACCCAAAAGCTATATATATAAGTTCAGATATTCATGTATGGTACTATCCCAGAAGAAGCTGGAAATCTATTTGTATTCAATATTTCAAATACGGAAGAGGACGTTACTTAACGAGTATTAAACACACAAAGCAACTGCAACTGAGAGGAAAGATACCATTTTTATTTATATCAGCTACATTGTTTTTATCGCTAATTGATTTCATCATTCCTCAGTTATCTCTACATACAGAAGTATTAATTTTGAGTTGCTTACTTTTTCCATTTGGGGAAAGTTTACGCACAATTTTCAAATTCCGTAACGAATTTACTAAAGAACTCTGGCGCGGTAGCGAAGATGAAATTCCTTCTAGTTTAAGTCTGTGGTTTTTCTGTGGAGTTACATTACTAACTATGCCAATTGCTCACTTTTCTGGCTATGGATATCAGCTATTTAGGCGTAGATTTCTAAAAGTTACAGGTTGGTAAATCAAAGAGATTATTTCAAACGAGAGTTAAATCTAGCAGCACTCCGCCCAGTCACAATCCACAAAAACGATCGCCCTCCGTCTCTTAATACTCTTACCAATGATTCTGATGGCTGATTTTTTGACGTTACAGCCACAGGTGTAACTACAATTCCCTGGCTACCCAAAACGATAGTTGCGATCGCCTGCGCTCTTCTCATGTGATAATCTGACGTGATCAAATATATATGCTGTAACCTCTGCTCAACAAAATCTCCTGCCAAAGTCGTAAAATTAGTCACAGTATCCGTTGCTCTCCCATCCAAATGCAACTTTACGTCAGGAACACCATACTTTAGACATATCCGAAGATTATTGTCTAAATTCCAAGCAAAGTCAGAAATCCAAATATCTAAATTCTGGTGAGATTGCCAAAATTTTGCTGCAAACCTCATTCGTTCAGCATCACCGCCCAACACAAAAATAGCCTGTGGGACGGGGGATTGTTGAAAAGCGATCGCCATCCTCACAGGAATGATACTAGTAAATATCAAGGCGATCGCTAAAATCAACTTTACTAATTTCAGTTTACGTCTCATCTCATACTATTTAGATTTTGAAAACAATAATCCTCTGGCTTTAGCCAAAGGATTATCAATTGCGCCTCTAATAACTTTAATATCATCGCATTGAACTTTTAACTTTGACTCAAAGCAGTCCTTAACTGCTTGAGTAGATTACCGATTTCTCGAAAATTCTCATCTTTTGCCAGTTGTTGAAGAACCTGTGGACTACTTTCCCTCACAATCTTGTTGTAAGCATTAATAGCAGCGCTCAATCTGTTGATATCTACATTCAGAAAATCTTTATTTTGATCTGTTTCTGAATCTACGACTAAGTTACTACTAAAAGCACATGACTCTGATGTGGATGTATTTCCAGCTAGACAGAACAAAGCTCCCATCAATGTTTGTATTGATGATGCAGAAGCTCCTGAATTTCCTAGAGAAGATTGTAGCTGATTAGCCGCTTCTTCTGCTTTTGAGTCTCCTTTTAAAATAGCTATAAAGTTAGCAACTGTGGTATTTTCTGGTGGAGTTTGGCTGAATGTATTAGCGATGGTTGCATTTAAACGCTCCTGAATTTCCCTGGATATAGTCAGGTCTCCATTTCTACTAAACTCCACATTTACACCAGGTGCAATTTCAGGTGACGATTGGTAACTTGCTGGATTAAAGCTATCACCAGATGAGGAAGAAGAATCTTCACTACCGCCTGTTATATTAGCAGTACCTGCATTTACACTCCTTGGCGTACCTAACGAATAAATAGATAAAATTAAGGCTAGAGCCAAGGTGAAAGAAAATTTGTGTTTTTGCATTAGCTTTACTGTTGATGAAATTTCCCAATTACTCAGCATCTAAAACCGAAAACTGTATCCAGCACTCAGGGAAAAACCCAGACCACTATTAAAGTTACTAGTAACATCCGTGAAGATAGCATTGATAACTATAGGTGTCTTTTTGAAAGGAGCAAAAGATGCACCCATATTGAGACGATTTCCCGTCCAGCTACTGACTAAAGATGCTTGAGGTATCACTCTCAAACCTAAACTAGCAAAAAGATTTGCCGGATTTTCATTTGCATCTATTGCACCTTTAGAACGGAAAGCACCACTACCAAGGCCGACGGAAACAGTCAAAGGTAATTGATTATTTGGATTTTCGGGTTGCAGTAGAAACGCTCTAGTAACTACACCATAGATGGTATCTTTAGACCTACTTACATCTCCCCATTTAATAGCATTTGACCACCCCACAGCTACTGCTGTACCGTCACCCAAATACCTATGTAGTTTGAATCCCACACCCCCGCTATCACCAAAATCAAAAGTGTCGCCACCACCCACACTGGTAATATTGACGTTAACTTCTAACCCTACAGATTTAGCAGTATCCCCTAACCCAAAACCAACAGATAAAGAACCATCTACCCTATCTTTGTTATCTTCTAGAGGAAAAAATAAACCACCACCAATATAGGCCTGACCAAAACTTGCACCATAGGCAGAAGGAGTACCAGCCGTTGAACCAGGAGAAGCTTTTGAAGTTTCCCTTGTTTGCACAATAGGTTCAATTAAAAGTTCTTGGCGTAGCTTATTAGTATCGCCAAAAGTATCCCCCACTGTTTCTGAGGAGTCTATTTGAACAATGATTGGTGGTTGTGGATTTTGGGATATGTTAGCTTGTTGTTCTGTGATTAATTCAGGATTACTAACTGGAGAAGTAAATAAATCTTGCTGAGAGTTATCCTCCGTTACTAAAGCATTTTGAGATATAGAGGAAAACGTGTTTTCAGCAAAGGAATTACTAAAGGTTTCTGGTGCAACATTAGCAGTAAAACTATCATTAATCTTGATAGTCTCAGACTGACCTAGCTGGCGACTTTTTTGATGTGCTAGCAAGCGTTTCTTCAGGCTAATATCTGGTTGTGAATTAACTTTAGATGCTGTGAACAAGTCTTGAGGTTTTGCAGAGGTACTCAATTCGGGCTGTTGATCTTCCGTGGTAATAGTATCTGCCGCGACTGCTGATTTGTGAGAAATAGCCGTAAACATGAGCAGTAGATAGATTAATCTTGTCCCCACGTTCCAGACAGTATAGTTAATACCAATAAATGGAGAGGTAAAATCACCAGTATTTATATTGGTTTGTATTTTATTCATCTAAATTTTCCTGCGGTCAAAAACTGTACGCAAAGATGTCAGCAATTTATACGTAAAATCTATTAATTGAAAATAGTGATCTTACGTAAAGATAATTTATTTATATAGAGCCAAAATTTTTGCGATCGCCTGTAGTGGAACGCAGTCATTTTCGCTCTAAGGTAGTGACCTGATCTAACTCAATTTTTGCCCAAAAAGCCATCATTTCATACATCCTTTGGGCAATACACTTAGGGTTATAACACAAATAAACAGAATTCATATAAAAATCCCTAACTTTTCCAAAAAGTTAGGGATATGAAGCTTTCAATGATTACCAATCAGGAAATTTTAACTTTTTCAGTTTTCATCTTCTTGAAATTAATCCGAGTCAATTGGTAAGCACCTTGAATTTCTAAATTTTCGTAATTATCTGGCGGTAAGTCCATTTTGAAAAAGTTTTTTTTGTTAGTCACAAGTAATAGGGAAGATGGTTTAACTGCTTGATTAGCTAAATTATGGATATATTCCACACCCTCTTCTGTTGTCTGGACAAAATTTATCTGTTTGTGACTATAAAAAACTACACTTGGCTTTTTGAAACCAACCATCATTATTTCTTCTTTTGGTTGTTGTACTTGAGCTACAACAGCCGATAAGTCTCTTAATGGTAGTTGACGCTCTTGATCCATCAAAAACAAAGCTGGCATGGTGACAACTAGCAAAAAGGCCGCGAATCCGAGCATATTAACGCCGATAATAGAATGCCAATAGCGACGCAATATTAAAACAGCAGCAAAAATTGCCCCGGCGAGCCAAAGCCAGCCGCCGATCGCCGGTAATCCAGAATCTTGTAAATTTTGGCGGAAGTTGGGGGCTGCATCATCATTACCCAACAGATGATATGTATGAAATGACGCTACTGCCACAATGGTTAAAAATATAACATTTACCCAGCCACTGGCTAGTAAGAGAGAAGATGGATAAGTAATCTCTATCTTGTTTGTTTGTTCACCACTGGGGAAGAAATCACTCCATAACAATGCTACTAAAATAGCGGCCGCCGGCATTAAAGGTAAGACGTAGCTGGGCAGTTTGGTAACAGCGATCGTAAAGAAACTAAAAACGCTCAGAAACCAAATACAGGCAAATAAACCCAACTGTTGAGAACGTTCTTGATTTTGCCAGTGCGATCGCTGCCAAAACTTCAGTCTGAAAAGTGCTAAAGGTAAATAGACTGAATACGGGGCGAAAAATAGTGTCACTATCACAAAGTAAAAATACCAAGGAGCCGAGTGACCATTAACTACTTCCGTAAAACGCTCCACATTGTGATATCCAAAAAAAGAGTTGATATAACTCTCACCATTACGCCAAATCACCAAGGCATACCAGGGAACAGATAAACCTAAGATAATAACTGTTCCTAAAACGAGGCGCATTTCCCGCAGTACTGTTCGCAACTGCCCCACATATAGCAAAAATACCAAGACAATGATCCCCGGTAAAACAATACCCACAGGGCCTTTAGTCAAAATTGCCCCAGCAGTTAGCACATAACAAGCCAAATACCACTTGTTAGGGAATAGCGATCGCTTATTTCTCGTGCCTTTTGGGTTCGGCAGTCCCCCATCTCCTGCTTCCTGCCTTTCTCCAGACTCCATTGCCGCGTATCCGAGGAAAAAGCATAACAAAGCTGAGGCGATACACCCAGTTAAGAGCATATCTGAGACACCAGTTCTTCCCCAGACAATCATTTGTGCATTAAGTGCCATGACACCTGCGGCTACACCGGCTGTTAAGTAGCGGCGAGTTGGCAGTGTCACTTGTTCTAACTCATCTTTTTTCGTTATAGACCAATGAACTGTATAAAAAGCTAGGGACACTGCTCCCATTGCTGCTAACGCTGAGGGAAGACGCACTGCCCACTCATTCACACCAAACACCGCATAGGCGATCGCTTGACACCAATAAACTAAAGCAGGTTTGTCAAAACGAGTTTGACCATTGAAAAACGGCGTGATCCAATCACCCGTAACTAACATTTGCCGTGAAGCTTCAGCAAATAATGGCTCTGTTTCGTCAACCAAGCCAACACTGCCCAAGTTCCATCCATAGCCTATCCAACCAATTAGAATCAACCACAGAATTGAGGCAGTCACAGCAAGGGCTGGACGCTTTACTAGATTATTGAAGCACCGCTCAACAGCGCCAAGAACGCTCAATTTTAACCTCATCAGTCAATAGTCATTAGTCAACGGTCAGTAGTTAGTAGTTAATAGCTTTTTGGCTGTAATACCGTTTCTTGATGAAGATGCACTTTATTCTGTACTGTAGAGACGTTGCATCAACGTCTCTACAGTATTTGGCGCAACTTCATAGAGAATTGGTATACGCTATTAACTTTTTATTTCTTGCATTGATCATAAGTCGTTCAGTGGCTATGTTTTGTTCTTGAATATTCCTACTTTTTTATTGCGTTGTGCGTGTCGGTTATTAGTAGGACTTACCCATGAAAACGCAAGATCAAGGGTTTAGAGAAGGGTATAAATGTTTAAAACCCCTAAACCCCTACGTAAGTCCTAATTAGTTATGTTGCCACTGACCACTGACAAAAACTCCATGACTATTGACTAAGAACTAAAACCCATTCTTGACTTTGGGGATTCCAAGTGGGTTGAGGCGTTTCTCCGACAACATAAGGACCCCAGTAACGTCGGGAACCATCTTGGGCAAAGGCTACTAAAATATCGCCTTTTTCCAGTTTCATGCTTCCATTTGGTAGAGAGAGTATTAATCCTCTGGCACTACCTTCTTGGGGATCAAAATCCCAATGAGCAGGAACACCACTTTCTTTGGTAGTTGAGCCTTTATTGGCTGACTGGCGAGCTAATAAAGCCAATCGCACAGGTTGATCCGTTTGATTACTCATACGTAATTTCCCCAGATGCTTGTTGTCACGGGGTAATGATTGGCGTGCAGCCAAGATGGAATTCGTTGGCTCACTCTTTTGCGTGATTAAATTCGTTGGTGAATTTGTTGTATTTACAACTTCAGTAGAATTACTCGGCAAAGACGAATTGGTTTTCATCTCTTCTATATCAGTAGATATACTTGAAGGAACATCTGGATTTGTAGCTTCAATTGATACTGTCATTCCCCAGCAACCTACCAGTAACCCCAGTAGACCCAAGGCGCAAGCTGTCACCACAGCGTTACGATACACTGAAGATTTCATATTGATATTGATTTTAGAAATAATTATTTTTGTAGGCTTGACCAAATAGTAGCCTATTCTCCCTAGAGATAATCAAAGAAAATTGCTTACTTCCTGGGTGTGGACTTCTGTAGAATTTGGCTCAAGAATGTAGCATAAGTATCAGTTTTTGGAAAAACTGGAAGCATGAATAATTACCTGATTTTTCAACTAAGAAAGGCTCTAAAAGCTTGATTATACTGGAAATGAAGTATAATTCTATCCAGCCTATGGGTATTTTAAAGTACATTAATTATATATTTATACTGATAGAGACAATAATAATTTTTGGGAAATAAGTAGTTTGAAGCACAGGCCATTTTCCCCCAAAACTGGATCTTGATCAACCAAAAATGTTTACATTTCGTAACATTTCTCCAGTGAATTAATCAGCTGCCCTTGCTTTAACTTGCACATCTTTCCGTTTTGACTATTAACCGTCAGTAGTCAACAAACCATACAAGAAATATACAAGGTTGGGCATTGCCCACCCTACAGATACTTAGAGGGTGTTTGAAAAGTCGAAAAGTATACTAGAAACCCCTCTCCAACCCTCTCCCCGAAGGGTCGAGAGGCTTTGAAACCCCCATTTCCTCGTAGGGAAGGGGGCTAGGGGGGTTAAGTTTTTAAGATTTTGGTGTTAGCAATGATACTTTTCAAACATCTTCTTAGATATTTTCAATAGCATCCCGGTAATTTGTGTCAAACTAATTTGATGGAGCATTCCTGACTGCCCATCATTTTCCAAAAACCTCACCGATGCAAAACACTCGTCTTAACAACTTGTTCGATACCATTGCTAGGCAGTTGGGGCAATGGTTTTTAAATCCTTGGCGGCGGTTGTCGCTACTATTGATTAGCTTTTTATTCGGCATTTTTCTGGGTACAGCAATCTCTACCACAGCAGGTCAAAGGTCAGAACTAGATATTGTGATCGCGGCATTTTTAGTATTTCTGACGGAGGTTACTAGCAGAATATTTTACAGTCAAGGTTTTTTCGCTAGGCGATCGCTCTTAGTAGAATCACTCAATCTTCTCAAAGTCGGCTTTACCTATAGCCTGTTTATTGAAGCCTTTAAGCTGGGATCATAGTTAGAAGTGGGGAGGAGTTGGGCGACGTGATGCAAGTCGGGCAGAAGGAAGCGGCAGCAGCAGCTTTAGCAGATGAATTGAGGGCTAAAGCTTTTGGGATCACGCCGGCAAACGTGGAGGAAATGATCCAAGAGCGATCGCTTCTTTTACAAGCGGTGCTGCCAGCTTTTAATCAGTTCTGTCAAAATAATCTGAAAATACCACCAGAAAAAATGTTCCGGGTTTTGTGGGACTTATGGCTACCACTGGGAATGAAAATAGCCGCACAACATCAAAAGTTAAAACGCCCCTTTATCCAAGGAATTTTAGGTAGTCAAGGAACTGGTAAAACTACCACTTCCCTAGTGATTCAGATCATTCTCCAGCAGTTGGGATATCGTACCTTAAGTTTGTCGCTAGATGACTTATATAAAACTTATAGCAATCGCCTAGCTTTACTACAGCAAGACCCTCGTTTAATTTGGCGTGGCCCCCCAGGAACCCATGATATCGATTTAGGTTTGAATGTTCTAGAACAAATCCGTCAAGGAAAAAGTCCTGTAATTGTTCCCCGCTTTGATAAATCTGCTCACTCTGGTGCAGGCGATCGCACTGATTCTGATGTCATTACAGGAGTTGATATTTTAATTTTTGAGGGATGGTTTGTTGGTGTCCGCCCAATTGATCCCAGACTCTTTAATTTCCCCCCACCGCCGATTCTCACTAATGAAGATCAGGCTTTTGCCCGTGATATGAATCGTCAGTTAAATAATTATTTACCACTATGGGAGAAATTAGACAGTTTAATTTTGTTATATCCTACAGATTACCGTTGCTCTCTGGAATGGCGCAAACAAGCTGAACAAAAAATGATTGCTGCTGGTAAAACAGGAATGTCAGATGCACAGATAGAAGAGTTTGTCAATTATTTTTGGCGATCGCTACATCCTGAATTATTTATTCAACCCTTATCTCAATGTGCTGCTCTAGTCGATTTAGTAGTTGAGATTCACCCTGATCATACATTTGGTCGAGTTTATCAACCGAATCGGTAATTGGTTATGGAGGAAATATCTGCCTTAACCTCTAACTTCTTACTCAAGCCAGTCGATGATGAGCGTTTAAAAAATAAACAGGAGAAGATGATTGTTTAATATATTGTTGACAGCGATCGCGTCCGGCCATTTTAGCTTGATATAAGGCGCGATCAGCCGCATCGATAATTTCTTGAAAATCAGAGTTGGGTACAGGAATTTCTGTAGCTACCCCAGCACTGATGGTGACACAAGTATTAGCTTGAGAAGTCAGATGGGGAATTTGCAATTCTCGAACAGCAGAGCAGATGGCGTTAGCTAAATGAATAGCTCCCTCAGGATATGTTCTGGGTAGGATAACAGCAAATTCTTCGCCCCCATAACGAGCGACTACATCAGCTGGCCGATTAACGCAGTTTTCAATAGCTTTTGCCACCAATTGTAAACAGCGATCGCCCGCCCGATGACCATAAGTATCGTTGTAAGCTTTAAAAAAATCGACATCACAAAGAATCAGAGATAACGGTAGTTGATCCCGCGCCATACGTTGCCACTCTTGAGCGCAATATTCCTCAAATCTGCGGCGGTTGGCTACTTGAGTTAACTCATCAATCGTCACCAACCTTTGCAATTCTCTGTTAGCCGCTTCTAGCTTTTGTTGGAGATGGGATTGCTGAATTAAACGTTTGACCCGTTGACGCAAAACTGGCCAGTGAATGGGTTTGGTAACATAGTCAATTGCTCCCACCTCAAATGCCCGATCAACTGATTCTTGATCCTCTAGTCCAGTAATCATTAAGACTGGTGTGTATTTACCATCTTCTAGTAGCTGCAAACGAGTGCAACACTCAAAGCCGTCCAGGTCAGGCATAATCGCATCCAGCAGTACTATATCAGGTTGCAATTCTTGAAAAATAGTCAAAGCCTTTCTACCATCTTCAGCCTCGGCTGTGCGATAGCCTTCGCATTGTAGCGAAAGCCGCAACTGCGCTCGGATAAACGGTTCATCATCAACAATGAGAATGAGGGACGGGCTTTCTGGAACTGTATTTTTCATGGTGTCTCCTTGTTCACTTCTCTGTACAAAGCCGTTTTGACTAGTTCATACTCTTGACATAACTGTGAGCCAAGTTCTATACAACCCTCTAGATTGTTATTGCGACCCTTAGCTTCTAGCAATTTACAAAGCTGTGCTAGAAAAACCGCCCCAACTGAGCCACTACTGGATTTAAATTTGTGCGCTGTCTTCCATATTCCTTGGGTATCTTCCGTATTAATAGCTACATTTAAATTTTCAATCAATTTAGGGGATTCAGTAAGGTAACAGTTGATTAATTCGGCAAATGCTACTTTATCTCCTCCTAACATATCCCGTAATGCTTGTAAAATCTTTGTATCTATTGTGGCAAATTTTAAATCACTAATATCTGTAAAAGTCTGATTTTGGCTACTGGTTTTCTCCAGTGCTTTCTCTGTAGAACTAGTTGAGGGGTGACATTTGCCCAGTGCCTTGGCTAACTCCTCCAGTTGTAAAGGCTTACTAATGTAGTGATCCATTCCCGCCGCCAAGCAAGCTTCGCGATCGCCCCGCATAGCATTAGCGGTCATAGCGATAATATATGGACGAGAACGAGGACTCCAAGTTTGACAAATGATTTGGCTGGCTTTCAAACCGTCCATTTCTGGCATATTCACATCCATCAGCACTACATCATAGGACTGACGTTGTAAAGCTTCCAGCACTTCTAGTCCATTAGCCACTACATCTGCCCGATAACCCAATTTTTTCAGGATCAGCAGAGCCACTTTCTGATTCACCACTATATCTTCTGCAAGCAAAATGCGTAGAGGTATCTGCTGTGCCAGACATGAATTGACTTGAGCGGAACGATCAGGAACAACACTAGCACGGATAGGTTGATTGCCCAAACTTGCAGCTAAGACATCAAAAAGTTGAGATTGTTTAATTGGTTTATTTAGACAGGCTGCAAATTCGATATCACTCAAGTCAGTATCTGGTTGACCCCAAGAAGTTAAAATCACCAAGGGTAAGTGTTGATAACTGGGACGCTGACGAATTTGCCTTGCCAGTGTTAGACCGTCCATTTCCGGCATCTGCACATCCAAAATGGCAATATCAAACGCCATTCCCTGGTCTATCAGCGCTAAAGCTTCAGCACCAGATGGGGCTGTGTAAGTTTCCATCTGCCAAGGTTTGGCTTGTAATCTCAAAATCTGGCGATTTGTCGGATTATCATCGACAATTAGTAACCGTTTACCGCTTAGTTGAACTGGGGAAGTGATGGAAGTCTCTAAATCTGCATGAGCCACCACAGGTACAGTCATAGAAAAATAAAAGGTGGAACCTGTAGCCACAGAAGCAGATGAGATTGAGTTTTTACTTTGCCATCCAGGGGGAGGGTTTCCACCAACGCACCCCCGACTTTCTACCCAAAGATAGCCGCCCATCATCTCACCCAATCTTTTGCTGATCACGAGTCCTAGTCCTGTACCTCCATATTTTCTTGTCATCGAGGCATCAGCCTGGACAAATGGTTGAAATAACAAATCCATTGTTTCCGGGGCAATACCAATACCTGTATCTTTGATGGTAAAGATAATTTCGCAACAGTTCTTGGTTTTTTGGTTGGGTGATGGCTGGCTACGCACAGAGACTACAACTTCTCCTTCTGGGGTAAATTTGATCGCATTATTGAGGAGATTCGTCAAAATCTGCCGCAGGCGAGTTAAATCTCCAGCGATTTGCATGGGTACCTGGGGATGAATCAGGTAAGCGAGTTCAATATCTTTTTGGGCAGCTTTAGCGGCTAAGAGGTCGATGACTTGTTCTACACAAGTCCTCACCTCAAAAGGTTGTTCTTCCAGTTCTAACTTACCAGATTCAATTTTGGAGAAATCCAGGATGTCATTAATAATACTCAACAAAGCATCGCCACTTGTGAGAACTGTTTCCACAAAGTCGCGTTGTTGGGAAGTTAATTCCGTATCTAAGAGTAATCCTGTCATGCCGATCACAGCATTCATGGGAGTGCGGATTTCGTGGCTCATCATAGCCAAAAATTCGCTTTTTGCCCGATTAGCGGCTTCTGCTGCCCTTTTTGCTTGTTCTAAGGCAAAATTTTTGATAGTGAGTTCTTCCCGTTGGCGGGTTTCCTGCTCTAATAACTGAGCTTGGGCTAACGCTATGCCCAATTGAGCAGCCACTGCTTCTAGTAATTCAATTTCTTCGGGAGTCCACTGGCGAAAATACTTACATTGATGTAAACAAATAGCTCCGTTTGGTTCCCCTTGATAGGAAGTGCGGACGGCTAGCATGGACTTGACCCCGATTTCACAGCAGCTAGGTACTGCTGTTTGTAGTAAAGGATCGGTGTAGACATTGGCAGAGGCGATCGCCTTATCCTGGGACATCATTTGTAAAATGTGACGATTCCCAGTGGTAGTAAATTCCCATTTCTGCATTGAGCAGTAATCGAGAACGTTATTATATTCAGCGACTAAGGGAATATGTGGGTCATGATGACTAATGTAAGAATGTATCAGGCAGCGATCGACTGCTAAAGCCTGGCCAATTTGGGTGGCAGCTGTTTCAAAAATTTCTTTACTATCGAGACTCTGGCGAATTTTTTGGGTAATTTTTTCTAGTAATAGGGTTCTGTGTAATTGTCTTTGTAACGCTTCTTGCGCTTCTATGCGTTCAGTAATATCTTTGATAGAACCAACCATCCGCACCGGATTACCCTGCTCATCCCATTGAGCAGTTGCATGAACTAATACCCACCTATAGCTGTCATCGTTGCAACGCAAACGATACTCCACCACATAATTAGGAGTTTTCCGACTAAGACAATCTTGCTTAACTGCCATCACCCGTTCATAATCATCAGGATGAATGCGGCTAACGCAATCTGCATGATCAGCTATGGGTTGATAGTTTTGTTCTTTGATCAATTCTGCCCACCGCGCAGAACGAAAAGTTTCATTGGTGATGATATTCCAATCCCAAATAGCGTCTTGATTACCTTCAATGACTAATTGCCAACGTTCTTCACTTTTTCTCAGGGCTGCTTCGGCTTGTTTGCGTTCAGTAATATCAATAGCAATACCGCCAATTAAACACTCATCAGGTTTACTAGATATGGGAAATTTATAAACCAAAAAATCTCGCACTGTGCCATCACTACAAGGTACAGACTCTACAGTTTCCATAACTTGATGGGTACGCGCAACTATGCGGATAGTTTCTCGGAAATTTTGAGTCAATTCGGGTGGATAAATATCAAAAATATTTGTACCAATGAGTTCTTGTGTTGGTAATTGAAAAGTCCGCCGATAAGTTTCGCTTAGATAAACAATTGTGCCATTTATATCCGTAATCCAAGCAGGTGTGGGGCTATGATTCATGAATGCTTGAAAACGTTCTTCGCTCCGCCTGAGCAATAATTCAGCGTGCTTGCGTTCAGTAATGTCACGATTGACGCTAATTGTAGCGACAGTTTGTCCCTGATCATCTTGTAGGGCAACAATGGTTGTTTCACAAATTCCTTGACTACCATCCTGGCGCACAAAGTTAATTTCTCCTGACCAGCGTCCTTGGTTGGTGATTTCTGCAATAATGGCGCTGTTCAGGGCTGCATCTTCTTCTACCTTGTGCAGAATACTAATACTTTGTCCACAAATATCTTCTTTGCTATAACCAAACATTCTTTCTGCGGCAGGATTCCAATCCAGAATTTGCCCTTGTAAGTTGGTGATAATCACACCATCGTAAATATTTTCAAAGGTGAGGGCTTGCCGTCGTAAAGAAGCTTCTGCTTGTTGGCGATCGCTAATATCAGTTTGAATCCCAATAAAGTGACTTAACTGGCCACTGTCGTTATAAATGGGAGAGACGCTCAACTGATTCCAAAACAAACTGCCATCTTTGCGATAGTTACGCAGAATCACCTTACAATTTTTGCCTGCTTTGAGTGCCGACCTCAACTCTTCGATTGCTGATTGTGTAGTGTCGTTACCTTGCAAAAAACGACAGTTGCGTCCGACGACTTCTGTAGCTTTGTAACCTGTGATCTGTTCAAAGGCAGAGTTCACATATATTACTGGATAATGGGGAAGTTTAGCATCGCTAATAATAATGCCATTACTGCTGGCGGCTAATGCTCTCTCCCGTAGTCTCAAAGTTTCTTCCACTCGCTTGAGGTCGGTAATATCAAACATGAACCCCCGCAACATTACGGGAGTTCCATCAACTTGCACTACATTCACAACGTCTCGTAACCAGACAACTCTGCCATCAGCAGCTAGCATTCGGTATTCCAACTCGTGGTTTTGCCCTTTGTTGGCCGCTTCCTGGCAAAATCTCACAGCCCAATCTCGGTCATGGGGATGTAGATGATTGTCCCAGAAATTTTCCTCGTACCATTCAGCAACAGGGTATGCCAGTAAAGTTTCTGCTTGCGGCCCAACATAGGTGAAATGCTGAGTTTTTAAGTCAACTTCCCAAGGTATAACTCTGACTGTTTCTAATAACTCTCGCAAACGGTTTTCACTGGCACGCAAGGCAATTTCTACTTGTGTTTGTTTTTCAATTCTGTCAGCTAGTTCTTGGTTGATTCTGCCAATCTGATGGTTACTAAGTTTGGTGGCTTGAGCAAAATAAATTAGTAGGGTGACTGCCCCAGCATTGAAAATTCCGGCTACTAATACAACTGTTGGTAGAGGGGAATATAAATTTTTTAATAGCTCTGGGGTTGGGTAAATCTGCAATTGCCAAGTCATCCCATCAAAGTTGATGTTTACTGACTGTTGCCAAGATGCTAGGGTTGAGGACTGTCTATCTTGGCCATAAATTAACTCTTGACCATCAAATACTCTAATCTTGTAACCTGATGCTATGTGTAAAACTGACTCAAAGAACTGTTTAACTTGAAAAATTCCTAAGACTGCACCACCAAATTTATCTCCCATCCATAAAGGTACACAAGCGAAAAATACCCGATCGCCTTGGTTGAGATTAACTGTACGAGTTAGCGTAGTTTCATGGCTTGGCTGTGCCTTTGCTCCCGTCCATTGTGGGAACTTTGGCATTATCTCTAAGTTCTCGGCTACTTTGTTTTTTGCTACAGAAACAGACCGCAGCACTTGCCATGATGGGTCAACCAGCTTGATGGCTTGATAACCTCCGTAATCTTCAAGATATGCTCTTGCTTCCAGTTCCCATTGCGCCTGGGGAATGCCGCCGTGCATTTCCCAATGTTTGCCTATGCGTTTTAATGCCAGAATGCGAGTCTTTAGTTGTGTTACTAATTCAGTTTGGGTGGCGATCGCTTGCTGTTTGATCAACTGTTGAATTTTGATTTCTTCTTCGGCTTGTAGTCTCAGCCACAGCATCACCACAACCAATAAAATCACAATACCAAGCAAAAACGGCAGCAAATTTTGTTTGCTTAAAAAGTTTACTGAATTACATCGGTGATGTTTGTGCTGCCTATTCACTTATTTCACCTCCAGCACATTTGATACAAGTCACACTACTTAACACTAGTCTTCATTTGTATGTCAATAAAAACACTAATAATAGCAGGACATTTACTTAAATTATTTCTCGAAAAAATCAGGTGGGAAATCCTCACCTGAGTTAAGTAGTTTTTATTGCAGAATTTTTATGGTAAATTCTTTATAAAAACTGTGCAAGAGATATTAATTGATATTTGCTTACTACACAACAAAAATTAATTTAACTTTAATATTTATATATCTAATCACAATCAAAGTTATTAACTTAAACCATAGCTAAAATAGCTTAAATATGTGATTATTAACCTGTTATTTGCTGTTAAATATAGTTATTTTTTTTATTAAAAATAAAACAGGTATATTAGTTAGACAATCTGGGTGAAAGTTCTATGTCTTTTTAGTTTTCATGAGGAAACAAAATACGCTACTGCATTAATTTTTAAATCCTGAAAAGTTACAAAATCAATAACCTAGAGCCAGGGGCGTGGGCGTGTTCCCGACTTGAAAGCACTGGTGTTGGTTTTCTACCGTTCCGATTTCGGCCGGCGTGAGCGTTCAGTCGAACGCTCACGCCGAAGCCTACCTTGGAAAAAAGGATGTCTTGCCTACAATGCTACTCGGTTTTAAACCTAACTTTTTCCAGTAAATAATCAATAACTACCAACAAAAAATGCTTACTTTATATTAATTTTGATTTCTGTAGCTTGCTTTCCTGGGTCGGCGTAAGCCTCCCCGTAGGATATTCCGCCTTGAAGACCTTCTGCTTAGTTACTAGCCTCTTGATTGAATGCTCTTAACTAAATCATAAAAAGGTTGCCAATTATCTTCTTGAACAATCGGTTCCCAAGCTTCTTCGATGGTGGGTCTCAATAATGAAGTTTTTGGATTGTAGTAAGTAAGATTCTGAGCAATTATCTTCACTTGTTCATAGTCGAAATTATTGAGAATTTTATGGTAAAGCACACACCAATTATCAAAGTTTGCATCTGTACCTGATGGAGGAACAATATCTGAACCACTTAATACCAGTCCTGGCTCATCTCTCCATTTAACTGAAAATGTACGCGCCATCTCATAGAAAAACTGGTGATAACCAACTTGACTCTCTTGTAAAAACTTGAGGGTGAGGCTTAAAAGCTCTTCTGCTTCTGGGGTGGTTAACTGCTCAAAGCCTAATTTTTTCAACATTAAAGAGTGATATTCTGCATGGCAATACTCATTGAATTTGGCTAATCCTGCTTCCATATCAGCTTTATCAATAACTGCTCTTAATGGGACTTGCAGCATTTCCAGGTTCCACTGACAAATACTTGGTTGTTGGATGTAACAATAGCGTCCGTAATAATCAAAATATGCAGCTGTAAAGTAGGGATTATAAGTAGGAATAAACGCATAAGGCCCATAGTCAAAGCTTTCTCCAGTAATTGACATATTGTCAGTGTTGAGAACCGCATGACAAAAGCCTGCGGCCATCCATTGAGCGACTAATTCCGCCACCCGTTTCACTAATTCCGCATAAAATAAAGCATACTTATCTGATTCATGGGCTAGGTGTTGGTAATAATGCTCAATTACATGATCTAAGAGTTTTTTAATTAAATCTGAGCGTTGAAAATAGTGCAGACGCTCAAAAGTCCCAAAACGAATATGAGACTTGTTCATCCTCACCATCACCGACGAACGGGTGGGTGAAGGTTCATCACCGCGCCACAAACCTAAACCAGTTTCTATCATGGTGAGACAGCGAGAGGTTCTCACTCCTAATTGGTGTAATGCTTCGGCGGCTAAAACCTCTCTCACGCCACCTTTGAGTGTCAGCATTCCATCACCACCACGAGAATAGGGTGTTCTTCCAGAACCTTTTGTCCCAAAGTCATACAGTTCGCCATCAGTACCGCGAACTTGTCCATACAAAAAACCTCTACCATCACCCAAGTTGGGGTTATACTCACCGAATTGATAGCCGTGATAACGCAGTGCTAACAGTGGCTTGCGTCCTTGGAATAAACCAAAAGCGGTGATGAAATCTTCATCTGTGACTGTTTGCGGGTCTAGTCCCAGTCTTGGTAGTATCGCGTCATTCCGCCAGCGTAGAGTGAGTTGAGGAAATTCGGCGGCTGTGACTTCATCATAGTAGTCGTTACCCAAAGATTCTAAGGCCGGTTCGTAGTTCAGGGTAATCAAAGGATTGGGATGATTTTCGGTATTGAAAGTTTCCGCTAAAGTCATTGATAAGCCAAGCTTAATTGATTCTTCCCTCAATACTATCGTCCTAGCTAAGTTCTTGTGAATCGCCAACTAAACTTGGCAATTTCAGCCAGCATAAATACTCAATCTATAGTTTTAGATAATAGTTTGTATTGATAAATCCCCAGGTTTTTACCAGAAAATTACATCAATATATGGATCAATTGAGTAAATCCCCTTCTTCATAAATGCTCATCATTGATAAACATCGATACATTGAATGAATATGCCTACTTTTGTCTGCGAAGATAAATTTTTACTTATATAACCAATCTAATATTTATTTAATAATTACCTGTTCAAAGTTAACCACTTTGAGAATAAAACCTGTAAACTAAATTTCAATACAGCGAGCGACCGCAAGGAAAGCTCAAGTAAAGCCAAGTAATTTAGCTATTTTTATTTACTCAGTAGTGATTCAATCTATTTCTGCATAGAAATCGAGGGGATCGTTTTACTCAGTATGGTGAAAAAAGTTTTTGTATATTGCACGAAACATCTGTTTCGCCTGCATAAATTGTCATGTCTACAAAAATTTAAATTCAACTCAAGGGGCTATATATGACAGAGTTTTTTAATCAATTTTCTCGCCGCAAGTTTATAGTTACAGCAGGAGCTTCGGCAGGTGCAGTATTCCTCAAAGGTTGCTTGGGAAATCCGCCTGAGACTACCGGAGGAACACAATCTGCACCAACTGCTCAACCTGCTGCTAATGTGAGCGCAGAGCAAGCACCAGAAGTCACTACTGTGAAGTTGGGATATATTCCCATTGTGGAATCGGCTCCTTTAATTATTGCCAAAGAAAAAGGTTTCTTTGCTAAATATGGATTAACTAATGTAGAACTTTCTAAACAAGCTTCTTGGGGTTCTGCTAGAGATAACGTAGAAATTGGTTCGGCTGGTGGTGGTATTGATGGCGGTCAATGGCAAATGCCTATGCCACACTTGATTACCGAAGGTTTAATTACTAAGGGTAATCAAAAGATACCCATGTATGTGTTATGTCAATTAATTACACATGGGAATGGAATTGCGATCGCCAACAAACACCAAGGTAAAGGTATCAGTTTAAAATTAGAAGGCGCTAAGTCTTTATTTAGCCAACTCAAGTCTTCTACACCCTTCACCGCAGCTTTTACCTTCCCCCACGTCAACCAAGACTTATGGATTCGCTACTGGTTAGCCGCAGGCGGTATTGACCCAGACGCAGATGTCAAACTGCTGACAGTCCCGGCGGCGCAGACTGTAGCTAACATGAAAACCGGCACAATGGACGCTTTCAGCACAGGTGACCCCTGGCCATTCCGCTTGGTCAACGACAAAATTGGCTACATGGCCGCCTTAACCGCAGAGATTTGGAAAAATCACCCAGAAGAATACTTGGCCATGAGAGCTGATTGGGTGGATAAATACCCCAAAGCAACCAAAGCGTTACTCAAAGGCATTATGGAGGCGCAACAGTGGTTAGATAATTTTGACAACCGCAAAGAAGCAGCTCAAATTCTGGCTGGAAGAAATTATTTCAACCTCAATAATCCAGAAATTCTGGCAGACCCATATGTCGGCAAATATGACATGGGTGATGGTCGCAAAATTGATGATAAATCAATGGCGGCTTACTACTGGAAAGATGAAAAAGGTAGTGTTTCTTATCCCTACAAGAGTCATGATTTGTGGTTCATCACAGAAAACGTGCGTTGGGGATTCTTACCCAAAGATTACCTAGCAAATGGTGCAGCTAAAGCCAAAGAATTAATCGATAAAGTCAACCGCGAAGATATTTGGAAAGAAGCAGCTAAAGAAGCGGGAATTGCTGCGGCTGATATTCCCACAAGTACATCTCGCGGTGTTGAAGAATTCTTTGATGGCACAAAATTTGACCCCGAAAAGCCAGAAGAATATCTCAAAAATCTCAAAATCAAGAAAGTTAGTGTTTAGTCATTAGTTAACAGTCATCAGTCAACAGTCATCAGTCATCAATCAAGAGAATCGCTACACTCTTGAGTCAAGTTTTCCTTCCACAAGTCGTCATCTGAGGAGCATAAATTAACATGACCGTCGCACAGAAAAGACCAGTAAATCCTAGATTTGATAACAGTTTCTTATCAAGTTTACAAAAGCAGTTTCCTGATTTATTCCCGCCAGCGATCGCCATCATAATTTTTCTGGTAATCTGGCAGTTATTCTCGTGGACTCCTGGCGCTACATTACCAGGCCCTGTACAAGTAATCCAAGACACCTGGATACTTATTTTGTATCCCTTCTACGATAAGGGTGGCACAGACAAAGGTCTATTTTGGCAAATTTTAGCCAGTCTCCAACGGGTAGCAATCAGCTATAGTTTAGCGGCCTTTGTTGGCGTTGCTTTAGGGGTTTTAATTGGCATTAATAAAACCATGTCCAAAGCTTTAGACCCTATATTCCAATTACTACGGACTGTACCACCTTTGGCTTGGGTTCCCATTTCCTTGGCAGCTTTAAGACAAAACGAACCAGCAGCATTATTCGTAATTTTCATTACTGCCATTTGGCCTATCTTAATTAACACGGCAGTAGGCGTAACTCAAATTCCCCAAGATTACAACAACGTTGCTAAAGTTCTTCAACTTAGCCGCAAAGAATACTTCACCAACATCCTTATTCCCTCTGCTTTACCCTACATTTTCACTGGCTTGAGAATAGCGATTGGTTTGGCTTGGTTAGCGATTATCGCCGCAGAAATCGTTATGTCCGGTATCGTTGGGATTGGTTTCTTCATCTGGGATGCTTATCAAAACAACAACGTCAGCGAAGTAATTTTAGCCCTGGTCTACATCGGTGTTGTTGGTCTGATTCTCGATAAGTTAATGGCTTGGTTGCAGAACAAAATTTTACCAGCAGAACAGAAATAGAGATTAGTCGATAGTCATTAGTCAATAGTCATTAGTTAATGGCTATTGACCAAGCGAACAAAGTCATGGGGAACAAAGGAAATGAGCGTATTTGTTGCAGTTGACCAAATTGATAAGGTATTTGAATTAACCGGCGGTGGGAAATATATCGCCCTCAAAGGAATTGACCTCCAAATTAGAAAAGGTGAATTTGTTTCTTTGATTGGTCACTCCGGTTGCGGTAAGTCCACTTTATTGAATATGATTGCTGGTTTGGATTTGCCAACTGAAGGTATAGTAACTCTGGAAGGACAAAGAATTAGCAGACCAGGGCCAGACCGGATGGTGGTTTTCCAAAACTATTCTTTGTTGCCTTGGCGGACGGTGAGAGAAAATATCGCCCTAGCTGTAAACTCAGTTATGAAGGGGATGCCGGAAGCTGAACGCAAATCAATTGTAGAAAAACATATAGATATGGTGGGTTTGCGTCCCCACGCTGATAAACAACCGGGGATGTTGTCTGGGGGACAAAAACAACGGGTAGCGATCGCCCGCGCCTTGGCAATTCGTCCTAAACTATTACTATTGGATGAACCCTTTGGGGCTTTAGATGCCCTCACCAGGGGTAATTTGCAGGAACAGTTAATGCAAATCTGCGAAGAAAATGAAGTCACTGCGGTAATGGTGACTCACGACGTAGATGAAGCTGTGCTGTTGTCTGACAGAATTGTCATGCTGACCAACGGCCCCGAATCCAAAATTGGTGACATTTTGGAAGTTGATATCCCCAGACCCCGCAAACGCATGGAAGTAGTAGAACACCCAAGCTACTACAGTTTGCGGAGTGAAATGATTTACTTCCTCAACCAACAAAAGCGGGTGAAGAAAATTCGCGCCCGGAAAACCGCAGATGTGGCTCGTCATGGGTTAGAAAAAGTTAACCTAGAAATTGGTTTCTTACCTTTGACAGCTTGCGCCCCCTTAGCTGTGGCTAAAGAAAAAGGTTTCTTTACTAAGCATGGTTTAGATGAAGTTAACCTAGTGCGGGAAACTAGCTGGCGGGGTATTGTGGATGGTATGAAAGGCGGTTATATAGATGCTGCCCAAATGCCTTCCGGGATGCCTATGTGGTTAACCTTGGGAGGACATGACAACCAACCCCTGCCTGTGGTTACCGCCCTCACCATGACCCGCAACGGTAACGCCATCACTTTGGCGAAACGCTTTTATGATGAAGGTGTCCGCAGCTTATCGGACTTCAAAAATTATCTGTTGCGTACCCGTGACCAACGCCACATCATGGGGGTAGTCCATCCCGCATCGATGCACAATTTATTGCTACGTTACTGGTTAGCGGCTGGTGGAATTGACCCTGATTTAGATGTGGATATGAGAACCATCCCACCAGCCCAGATGGTAGCCGACTTGCAAAACAAAAGTATTGATGGTTATTGCGTGGGTGAACCTTGGAATTACCGCGCCGCCGTGGAAAATATCGGCTTTACCATTGCTACCGACTTAGAAGTGTGGTTGGGACACCCCGGTAAAGTCTTGGGTGTGCGGGAAGATTGGGCAGAAAAATATCCTAATACCCACATCGCCTTAACTAAAGCTTTGCTGGAAGCCTGTGAATATTGTTCTCGACCAGAAAATGTCGAAGAAGTTAGAAGAATAGTAGCGGGTAGAGATTACGTCAGCACAGATTTAGATTACATTCAACTGGAAGACCCGAATAGCCTTGTCTGTGATATAGACCACCCATTACGGGACTACGCCCACCACCAGTTTTTTGCTGAGTCAGCCATCAACCGTCCCAGCCGTACCGAACAAATCTGGATTATGAGTCAGTTGGCGCGCTGGGGTGATACGCCTTTCCCCAGAAATTGGGTAGAAGTTGTAGAACGGGTTTGTCGTGTACGGGTTTTCAGTACCGCCGCCAGAGAATTAGGTCTGGACATCAGCTACACTCGCCAACCCATCGAATTATTTGATGGAACACCCTTTAACGCCGACGACCCTATAGCCTATCTCAACAGCTTGCACATTAAGCGTGATTTCTCCATTGCGGAAGTCATCTTAGACTCGCCAACCAGAAGAGTAGCTTAACAATTCAAAATACTCCTATCGGAGAAGCAAGCTACAAAATTCAAAATCACAGCCAGTAGGGTGTGTTATGCCGCAGGTTAACACACCGCACCCATAATCTTCAATGGTGCGTTAGGACTAACGTCCTGAACACACCCTACAAAACTCCCCCACTACCCCCTTCACCACCATGCAAAACCGTAGTTCAAGCGTTACCGAAACCACCAGAAGCAGACAGGAAAGACACTCAGTTAGTGCGACTAACAACAGACCTTTCCTAGAAATTAAAGATGTTAGTAAAGTCTATCCCACCAAGAAAGGCCCCTTCACCGTCCTTGATGGCGTTAACTTAAATGTAGAACAGGGTGAATTTCTCTGCGTTATTGGTCACTCTGGTTGTGGTAAATCCACACTGCTAAATATGGTGTCTGGTTTTAACTTTCCTACCTCCGGGCAAGTTTTACTGGAAGGTCAACCCATCACCCAACCTGGCCCCGATAGAATGGTGGTGTTTCAGAACTATGCCCTCCTTCCTTGGCGGACTGCTTTTGAAAATATCTACCTAGCGGTGAATGCTGTTTACCCCAACAAGCCAGAACCAGAGAAAAGGGCAATTGTTCGGGAACATCTGGCAATGGTGGGACTGGCTGATGCGATGGAGAAAAAACCCATGCAAATGTCAGGGGGTATGAGACAACGGGTATCTATTGCCCGTGCTTTGGCAATTCGTCCCAAAGTCCTGATTTTAGACGAACCTTTTGGGGCGCTAGATGCCATTACCAAGGAAGAATTACAAGAAGAATTGTTGAAAATCTGGGGTGATAATCGCTGCACAGTATTGATGATTACCCACGATATCGATGAGGCGCTATTTTTAGCCGATAAATTGGTCATGATGACCAACGGCCCCCACGCCAAAATCGGTGAAGTGTTGGAAATTCCATTTTCTCGCCCACGCGATCGCGCCCGTATAATGGAAGATCCAGAATACTATAAACTGCGTAACTACGCCCTAGACTTTCTCTTTAATAGATTTGCCCATGATGATGTGGGATAACAACGTTCCCCAGATGACGACTGTTAGCACTTAGGTAAAAGATAAAAGGTAACATCACCCGATTTTACCACTTATCTTCTACCTTTTTTTTAAATAGCAATCATCAATAATTTGTGAGATACTAGATCCCCGACTTCTCAAAGAAGTCGGGGATCTATAGTATTTTATGGCGACAATATTTATGTTTTTTAACTATGATAAATATAGTTGCTTGTTAGAGGTTATTGATAAAGTAAAAATAAAATTTCTGCCGGGGAAGCATTGCGTTACGGAGGTTTGCTGTGTTGTGGCAACTGGCGTGGTGTTAGTATCTGTATATGTCCGGTTTTGATGGGCTATGCTTACTACGGATAATTCACAAATTCAATAGTAATCTTATCTCTTAACCACAGATTACGTATTACAAATTACAATTATTATGAGCCTCCGCGCACTGTTATTAGTCAATCGTCATGCCCGCCAAGGACAAGCGCGTCTATTGGAGGCAATTAATCATCTGAAGAAATTTAATTTTCAGTTAATCGAGGAATCAACAGAACATCCTAAGCATCTTTCTCAAGTTATACATAAGTATAAATATCAAGTCGATTTAGTCATAGTTGGAGGGGGTGATGGTACATTAAATGCTGTCGTTGATGCTTTAGTCGAAACACAATTACCTTTAGGAATTTTACCACTAGGAACTGCTAATGACTTAGCTAGAACACTAGGAATTTCTAACTCATTGCCTGAAGCTTGTAGAACAATTGCCGAAGGAGAATTAAGACGTATTGATTTAGGTTGGGTAAATGGTAAACACTTTTTTAATGTTGCCAGTTTAGGACTGAGTGTAAAAATTACCCGCCGACTTACCAAAGAATTTAAACGTCGCTGGGGAATATTTGCTTATGCTGTGACAGCAATACAAGTTATTTGGGAATCTCGTCCTTTTAGTGCAGAGATTCACTCTAAAGACAGAGTTTTTCGTGTCAAAACTGTACAAATTGCTGTCGGAAATGGCCGCTATTACGGCGGTGGTATGGCTATAGTTCCCGATGCTAGTATTGATGACCAAAGACTAGACCTTTATAGTTTAGAAATTAGTCATTGGTGGGAAATTATTCCCTTATTACCTGCAATGCGAAATGGCAGACACATTCATCGACAAAACGTCCGCGCCCTCAACGGACAGGAGTTTGAAGTTTATACACGTAAACCCCGTGCTATTAATACCGATGGTGAAATCACAACCTATACCCCCGCCACCTTTCGCGTTATTCCTAAGGCTGTAGCTGTTTTAGTTCCACCAGTGTGAAGTATAAATGTTTGCAACTCTTACACTCCTACACCCCTACACCCGGTTTCCACAGAAAATCTGGGTGCGTAAGTTGTATTGATATGTTGTATTTATTTTATTTAGATTAAGTGGGATTATTGTGGCAATTCACCTCAATTCACACCAAGTGCGTTTAAGCTTTTCTCAAGAAATTAAGTCATTGCTGCAACGTTTAGCCGAACAGCATTTGACACTTGGCGACATTTTGGCGGAAACCTCAGAACGTGGTTTTAGCTTGGTAATTGCATTATTGGTTTTGCCTTTCTTATTTCCTATGCCACCAGGGGCAACCGGGCCTTTTGGTGCTGCTTGTCTGATATTATCGGTACAGATGGTTTTGGGTAGGCGATCGCCTTGGTTACCAAAAAAAATCGCTCATTATAAATTCCCGCGTCCTTTTGCCCAGTTTCTTCTTCAAAATCTGCGGCGTGTCACCAAGGTTGTAGAGAAAATCGCCCGTCCCCGCTTAAGTAAAATTGCGGATAACCCTTTAACTTGGCGTATCAACGGGTTTTGTATATCTTGGTTGACAATATTACTCATCTCACCAATTCCCTTAACTAACCCGATACCTACTGTAGGTATTTTATTATTAGCGATCGCCACAATTGAATCTGATGGTTTACTAATTTGCCTCAGCTATGTTGCTACGGCTGTCATTACAGCCGTATTTGCATTTATTGGTTACGGTTTATGGTTGGCTCCTAGTATTCTACCCTCTATTTTTAAATAGATAATTAGTCGGGGTTTGTTTTTTAAAACCCTATGTAAAGCGGCTGTAGGTATAGGTGATATTAAGAGTTTGTTCAGTCCCTGATAGGATTTTTGTTAGTTAAAACAATGTGGGTTTGATAAATTCGGAATAACCCCTCTCCAAACCTCTCCCCGCGTCGGGAAGAGGCTTAAAACCCTGATTATTTGGTACTTAGTTGTGGATTTTTAGCCCCTTCCCTTGTAGGGAAGGGGTTGGGGTTAGGTTTCGTCGAACTAACACTAAAACAAGGCAATGAATGGGCAAATCAATTGCTCTAGCTGCGCCGTTTCAATCCCTGATAGGGATTTTTGTTAATTAAAACCTGACCTTTAGAGCTAAGTAAATCTAAAGTCCTGGCACGTTTCAATCCCTGATAGGGATTTTTGTTAATTAAAACTTTTGTAGCAACGACGCTAGAGTATGCGCTTACGAGACGAGATGTTTCAATCCCTGATAGGGATTTTTGTTAATTAAAACAATACCGCGATCGTTGCCGTCATTAGAAGTTAACGGGTTTCAATCCCTGATAGGGATTTTTGTTAATTAAAACATGTGTGCAACTCTAATTGAATTTGGAATTCTTTGTTTCAATCCCTGATAGGGATTTTTGTTAATTAAAACCTTTAAAGGAAAAATGTATTTATGGCTACAGCAAAAGCAAGTTTCAATCCCTGATAGGGATTTTTGTTAATTAAAACTTGCTACCATTTTTGTCGCTACGGAACGACAACTCAATGTTTCAATCCCTGATAGGGATTTTTGTTAATTAAAACAGGCGGAATCAGCGCTCGATACTGTACTCAGTGGTTTCAATCCCTGATAGGGATTTTTGTTAATTAAAACGGTAAAAGAGTATGAATCAAGACGTGAATAAGTTTGTTTCAATCCCTGATAGGGATTTTTGTTAATTAAAACATTAACACCTGAAAACCCGTACTTGGAAAGTTTTAATCGGTTTCAATCCCTGATAGGGATTTTTGTTAATTAAAACGGATTTACGCTCAGTTATGTTTGAGCGTAGGGTGAGCGCGTTTCAATCCCTGATAGGGATTTTTGTTAATTAAAACCTGTTCAAACTTGCGGAGATTTCTTAGTAGATGGGTGAGCGCGTTTCAATCCCTGATAGGGATTTTTGTTAATTAAAACTTTACGGCGGTGAGCAAACCTCAAGTGACGATTCTATCTACGTTTCAATCCCTGATAGGGATTTTTGTTAATTAAAACGATGGTTGATAGGCTTCCCGTATAGGTTTGTGAAGTTTCAATCCCTGATAGGGATTTTTGTTAATTAAAACTAACAAAGCATTGGCAGAGGTAGTTACCGAAAGAGTTTCAATCCCTGATAGGGATTTTTGTTAATTAAAACTTATCCCAAAGCATAGAAGAGAGTTTTGCTAGTATTGTTTCAATCCCTGATAGGGATTTTTGTTAATTAAAACTAAGCGGTGGAATAGCTGGTGGTATGTTATTCCATGCGGTTTCAATCCCTGATAGGGATTTTTGTTAATTAAAACTAAAAGTGCAATTGGCTCTGAAAATTACCAACAGATGTTTCAATCCCTGATAGGGATTTTTGTTAATTAAAACATACGCAACTGCGTTGCTGTTTCTCAGGGGTTTTCGTTTCAATCCCTGATAGGGATTTTTGTTAATTAAAACCTTGCTTATAGACAGAAGTTTATTAATAGAGTACTAGTTTCAATCCCTGATAGGGATTTTTGTTAATTAAAACTGCCTGGGTCTAGAAGGCTTACTGTATTTAGTTTTCAAGGTGCGGTTGCGTCAATCTGAAACTAAGGTAGCTTTTCAGCCATTGAGTTGTCAAGAGTAGCAGCTTCAAAAATCCCGAAAAAGCCACTCTGGTAAAAGATTCAAGCGATCGCGTCAACCTCGTACTGAAGCCAAACAGATTCAAATCCTTACAGCATAAGCATTTCAGCCGTAAAATTTGGTACTGGGGAAAAAACACCCATAGATTGACGCTAATCCTCGCCACTCCTTAGCGTTCATTGAGAATCAAAGTTTGATGAATTTGAGTTAACAAGTCTTCCATTGAGATGGAACGTGGGACAATTTGGGTAGCGATCGCTTTTGCCACGTCTGTGATAGATTCTGACTCCTGCTTTTTATGATGGGTCAGTCTACTGCGAGAAGTTACTTGAGTGCGGCTTAATTGTTGGTCAATCACTAAAATTGGTGGCAAATTACAGGGCAAATCCTGTAATGCTTTCAAAGCGTTGACGGCTTCTGGATGGATAGCTGATTCTCCTAGACAAATCAGCAGTAAATCGACGCTATTATGGCCAATTTGTTGTAAAACTTCTGCCCAACAGCGCGCCATTGTGGCTTTCAAGCCGGCTGTTTGTAAGTACTGAATTAAAGCTTGGAACCATTCAGTTCCCCGTTCGGCAACTTCTCCACGGCTGACAGTTTTTCTCTCTGTACTAGAACCCTTGCCTGGCTTGCGTCTAGCTTGTGGTAAATCCTCTAGCATGGTCAAGTCTACTACAAAGATACTTGGTGGGTAGCAGATACCGGAGGCAATTTGTAACACCGATAGTAAGGGATCTACTTTACCTTTGCGTAGTTCGCTGTCCTGATCTTTCACACGGGGTGTTAAACAAGGAAACACCGAAAGACCAGAGATTTGGGAAGCAGCCAAGGTTGTTTCCACGTCACAAGTGACTAAGGGTAAAGCGGCTAGGCGGGGATGTTGAGTTAACTGTTGTAAATAGGCTTTGGCTAGAGAAGTTTCTACATCCAACAAAATGACATCAAACTGCCAAACTCTGGCTAAAAGTTCGGCTTGGTCTAAATCATCCACTTCAATCACCCGGTGTTCTTGTAGTGAAGGATGGGGATTGATAGATTCCAGTTCCACATCCACTAACCGCAGAATCCGTAGAGTCTTTTTTGATTGATTCCTTTCATTAATCCCTAAACCTAGTGACTGCACCGTCGATTTGCCACATAATTTATCTAACAATGGTGTCAGGGATTGCTGTTCTACTGGCAAGCTGAGGAAACCATCGGCGCGGTTAGCAAAGGCTATTTCTTTTTCTGCCCCTGTAGCGGTCACTACTACCGGAATATGACGAGTTGCGCTATCAGATTTCAGCAGAGTCAGCACATCCCAACCAGACAGCAAAGGTAACAGGGGATTTAAAAAGATGGCTTTTGGTTGTAAACGCCTGGCTTTTTCGACAGCTTCTGTTCCTGAACGAGCAATTACTACTCGATAGCCTAAAGTTTTCAGTTGGTCGGTTAAATCTTCTATATATCTGGCTACGGCTTCCACCACCAGGACTAATCTTTGACAGGAAACTGGATGATTTTGTCCAGTATTCGTTACCCGATTGCGGGTGTTGGTGTTGGAGGTGGGTATATTTTCTACTTCCACTTCCGACTCAGCAAAACCACTGCTGGGTGGGCTAGGTGGTAACAACAAGGTAAATTGACTGCCTTTACCTTCCCGCGACAAAAAGCTGACATCACCGCCGTGGAGACGAGCTAAAGCCCTAGTTAAAACCAGTCCTAAGCCTGTACCTTCAAATTGGCGAGTCAGAGGATTTTCTAATTGTTGGAACTTTTGAAAAATTAAATGTTGTTGGTGTTCGGGAATACCAATCCCTGTATCCCAAACTGTAAAGGCAATCCATCCTTCCCAGTGACTTACTCTTAAGCCAATTTCGCCGGATATTTCTGTAAATTTGAAAGCGTTAGACAGCAGGTGAACTAGCATTTGCCGCAGACGCAGTTCATCAGCCACTATCTGGTCTAAGTCCAGTTCAATGGAGAGGGTAAATTCTGGCGTAGATTGGCGGGTGGCTTCTGTGGTGCTGCCTTTACTAGTTTGATTATGGATCGCTTTGGCTTCAGAAAGGGCGCGATCGCACACAGCCCGAATACTCACTGGTACTGGGGTCAATTCCATTTGCCCTGTTTCCATGCGAGTTAAATCCAAAATGTCATTTACCACGCTCATCAGGTGGCGACCACTTTGGTGAATTAGCCCCGCATAACGGGCTTGGCGTTCGTTCAGTTCCCCCAACTGCTGGTCTACCAGCAACCGCGATAAGCCTAAAACTGCCGTTAAGGGTGTTTTCAACTCATGACTAATACAAGCTAAAAATTCATCTTTTAAGCGATTTAACTGAATGAGATCAGCATTTTTAGCTGCAAGTTCTTTACAAAGTTGCTGCTGTTCTGTGACATCCGTCGCCAACACCAGCCATAAATCATCGGTGTTGGGCAATTTTAAATCAGTATTATCTAACAGAATTTTGGCAAACTGCCAAACTCGCTCCTGTCCGTTCTGCACTTCTACTACACAGGTACAAGTACCCATTTGACTATCTAAAAAACAGCGACTAGAGCTAGTTTTGGCGCTGGTTGTTGGTTCGTAGGGTGACAGGGGTAGCAAACCTGTGGCTGGTATTTGGGCTAACTCCTCTCCTACTTGCTCATAGCCTTGAATATGATTTGTACCTGTGGTACTTCTTTGACCAACATACTCTGGCTGTTTAATCCTGGTAGCTGCCAAAATTGCTTCCACTTGTTGACGCACACCCTCTGGATCTTTCAATGCTCCCAATTGTTGCCACCAAGCTAAATTTCGTGTTAACACTTCACCTGCACTGGTTTGCAACATGAGAGGCCAAGGTAGGCGCTCTAATAACTGTACCAATGGTTGGAGTTGGTCACCTCTAGACGCTGGTGGAGCATCTCGCAGAGAACGGGCGACATCCTGCAATGAATGTAGCGTCGGCGTTCCACTCTCCATAGGTGATCCCCTCAAACCAGCCTCGACACCATCTATATATGTAGAGTTAGGGGCATGAGAATGATTCGCTGTTTGCTCTTTTGCCAATGCTGCCAATAAACGCACACTGTCGAGAATCCCCAAGAATTTACCTTCTTCATCAACCAGTACATATTCCCAGTTATGGGCTTGGTGATACCGCCAAAATACGCCTAATTGCTCTACACTATGGCTGACTGGTAATATCTGTATTGGTTCAATTAAGGCTTGACTAAAGGTTGACAGTGGCTGTTGTAAGTTTAAAAATAGTTCATTACCTGTGGCTGCTAACAACTTCCGTGCTAGCTGGCCAGAGTGCAGCAACCCAACGGGGCATTGCTGCTCATTTACTATCACCAAGCGATCGCCAAAGGCGGGCGGTAGGCGATCGCATTGCTGTTGCTCAAAAATCTCCAGCACCATTGCCAGAGTACTTGTTTCTAAGCAACTGGTTACATTGGCTAGAAATTCATCAAGCGGATACTGTAGCATTGACATAAGGCTTTGGGGGATCATTCTTCCTCTGAAAGCCTCTAGCTCCACCATAAGCATTGGAGCAGATAGTGTTACTGCCGGAGGCAATATCTTTCAAGAAGACTCATATAAGAGATTTTGGTAGAGCTTTAACACTATTGAAACAATAGATTGGTTCTCTCGAACACTGCTATTTGCATTCACTAGCTTTCAGAGCGGTGACATTTTCCTTTGCTCCTCCGAACTCTGGCAAGATCAGCACGCCAGTTTTCTACAGATGTTTCAATTTTTTGTTGATAATGACGGCTAGAACAATTATGGCTCCAAACATTCGCTTTAGAACCTTGAGGAATTATAATGATTGAGAATGCGACAATACTTTAATTCCGTTTAAGTATCTTATCAAGGAGCAGAATAGGAAATCTCTATTCAGATAGATATACATCTGTAAATCATGAATTAGCTAACGTATTTTCGATTATGTGCAACTTTACAAAATGTAATCATTTTACTTATTTACTATTACAGATAGACAAATGAGTAAAAGACCATAACTCTATGTTTTGACATAGGCTATCTTTTAACAATGGGATTACTAATTTAAAAAATACCAATTATTCTCACTAATTTTCATACCTCTATGGATGACAGTAATTGCAAAATACACAAGTATGTAAATGCTACTATTAATATTGGTTCTTCCACCAGATGTTAAAGAAAATTTAGATCATCCACTAAAACTAGCTACTGGTGCAGTATTACGCACATGGCCGTGGATTTTAAGGTGGTCTACAAACATTTCCCCATCCCTCTCGTCTCTATTTGCTGCCATCAGTACAAAAACCTATCACTTACTGAGATGGTCAAAACCAGAGACTAACGGAAATCTTTTCAGTAAATCTCCTTATTCGTATGCCAAAAGCAACAAGCACAGTAGGTTTGTCAGCACATGACTCAAGAAGTTGATCAGCAAGTATTATTGCAGCAACTCAAATCAGATTATCGCCAGATTCTTTTAAGTTACTTTACTACAGACAAAGCATTAAAAGAAAAAATTGATAAATTTATCAATGCAGTATTTTGTGCTAATATTCCTGTGCCAGAAATTATTGAAATTCATATGGAACTAATTGATGAATTTTCTAAACAACTACGACTAGAGGGCAGAGGTGATGAAACTTTAATGGATTATCGCCTCACCCTGATAGATATCCTGGCTCATCTTTGTGAAGCCTATAGAGGGGCAATCTTTAAATAATAGAATTTCCTTACACCATAAGTAGTCACAAAAAAGAAACATAACTGACTACAAAATTCATGAAGATACCTTATATTGAAATGCTTACTTCTATCATCTACCTTTATGAATAAAGCCAGAAAGACATACGTCCTCAAGCTTTACGTAGCAGGCAATACACCGAACTCAGTCAGGGCGTTAAAAACACTCAAAAATATTTTAGAACAGGAGTTTCAAGGTATTTATGCCCTAAAAGTAATTGATGTGCTGAAAAATCCACAATTAGCAGAAGAAGATAAAATATTAGCCACCCCAACATTATCAAAGATTTTACCCCCACCAGTCCGCAAAATCATTGGTGATCTTTCAGACCGTGAAAGAGTTCTGATTGGTTTAGATTTGTTGTATGAAGAACTAACAGAAGAAGATTGGGAAGCACAAAGTAGTCTTTAATCTTTGGTGTTAAAAATAATTTACCAACTTTAGTCATATAAAAACTGGGGATAGCACCCCATTATTAGCAAACGATGAGTGAGAAAGAGCAGCCGGAACAACAAAATACATCTGGTAATGGTGTAGAAAAAATTCGCACAATGATTGAAGGCTTTGACGATATTAGTCATGGCGGTTTACCTGTTGGTAGAACTACGTTAGTCAGTGGAACCTCTGGAACAGGCAAAACTTTATTATCTCTACAGTTTCTCTTTAACGGTATTAGCTTCTTTGATGAACCAGGAGTATTTGTCACCTTTGAAGAATCGCCCAGCGACATCATCAAAAATGCCCATATTTTTGGCTGGAACTTACAACGCCTAATTAATGAGGGTAAATTATTTATTCTGGACGCATCTCCAGACCCAGAAGGCCAAGATATCGTTGGCAACTTTGATCTTTCCGCATTAATTGAGCGCTTGCAATATGCAATTCGTAAATACAAGGCCAAACGAGTATCCATCGACTCCATCACCGCCGTATTCCAGCAGTATGAAGCAGTGGGGGTTGTGCGTCGAGAGATTTTTCGCCTAGTAGCGCGTCTCAAACAACTCAATGTCACTACAATAATTACCACCGAACGCAGCGAAGAATATGGGCCAGTAGCCTCCTTTGGTGTAGAGGAATTTGTATCCGATAACGTGGTCATAGCCCGTAACGTTTTAGAAGGAGAACGTCGCCGCCGCACCATTGAAATATTGAAATTGCGTGGTACAACTCACATGAAAGGTGAGTATCCTTTCACAATTACCAATGATGGTGTGAACATTTTCCCATTAGGAGCAATGCGCTTGACTCAAAGGTCTTCTAATGTCCGGGTTTCTTCTGGTGTCAAAACTCTAGATGGAATGTGCGGTGGTGGGTTCTTTAAAGACTCAATTATTTTAGCCACAGGGGCTACTGGTACAGGTAAAACCTTGTTAGTGAGTAAATTCTTACAAAATGGCTGCGTCAACAACGAGCGAGCAATATTATTCGCTTATGAAGAATCACGCGCTCAACTATCTCGGAATGCTTATTCTTGGGGTATTGATTTTGAAGAATTAGAAAGCCAAGGTTTACTGAAGATTATTTGTACCTACCCAGAATCAACTGGATTAGAAGACCACCTGCAAATTATTAAGTCGGAAATTGCCTATTTTAAACCAGCAAGAATTGCTATTGATTCCCTGTCAGCACTAGCTAGAGGTGTAAGTAATAATGCTTTCCGGCAGTTTGTTATTGGTGTCACAGGTTATGCCAAACAAGAAGAAATTACGGGCTTCTTTACTAACACAACTGACCAATTTATGGGATCTCATTCCATAACCGACTCTCACATCTCTACAATTACCGACACAATCTTAATGCTACAGTACGTAGAGATTCGTGGGGAAATGTCAAGGGCAATTAACGTATTTAAGATGAGAGGTTCCTGGCACGACAAAGGAATTAGAGAATATAATATCACGGCAGATGGTCCAGAAATTCAAGATTCTTTCCGTAACTACGAAAGAATTGTCAGTGGCTCTCCAACCCGCGTTAGTATTGACGAGAAAGCGGAACTTTCTCGGATAGTCCGACGTTTTGAAGACAAACAGGGTTCCGATTCCTAAATTTGGTATCGTACTATATTCCTCTTTAAATTTAGTATCGTGCTATATTCTGTGGTGAAGAAAAGTTTTCTGCCGCCAGATCAATTTTCGTGTGAGGGGATGCGGTGAAAGGACAACACTTATTCTATAGTTTCTTGCCTGGTGTAACAGCAGCAGTATTGACGACTCAGCCAGCTGTGGCTGAAGCAATGAAAGTAAGTAGTGTACAACTTGTGCCTTCTTCTAGTGTTGTGACTACTCAAAATAGTCAAACTTTGCTAGTAGACAAAAATCAGACACAACTGCCTAATGCTACAGTCCAGATTTTTCCAGACATCATTCCCACTTCTGGTGTGACTACACCAAAATTACAATTTTCCAGTAGTCACAGTCACCCAGTAATCTTGACAGAAAATACTGGTATCGATAGAGAACAAAAATCCCGAAAAGATGAAGTTAAAAATTTCCCTCTCAAATCTAAACTGACTCTTTCTCAAAGGCTAAAACAAAAGCGTTTTCCCAGCCAACAAAAACAAATTAACTCAGGGATTACTAAACCGAAGTTAGTAACAAAAGTAGCTTCTGCTACCTCTACTACGCTGCTGGCTGAACAACAAACTTTTTCTCCGTCTTATATACAAAATCCTGCGCCACAGAAAAAACTGCAAACCCAGTTACCAATGGTTTTACAGGCAACAGCAAATCACGTCGGCGCAGCAAAACTCCTAAATATCAGCAGTTGCTCACCACAAACTTGTCAACTCACCAAGCTAACCGGACAGCAGATAGCTCAGGGTAATACTACACAAGACCCTACTGCTGCTCCTGTACCGGAAGAATCAACCATAGTAGATATTCAAGCGCCGACAGCTACTCCTGTCCAGACGGAATCAGTACCAGCAGATACTCAGTCACCAAGAGTTGCACCTGTCCAGACGGAATCAGCGCCAGTAGAGACTCAAGCACCTGTAGGTGCTGTAGAAGTGCCACCAAACCTGATTCCCAATGCCAATCCTCTGCAATTTCCCACCAAACCAGAAGAAGTGACACTCAAGGAGAATCAGCCGATTACCTTGACTCAGGCGCTGGAACTGGCACGGCGGAGCAATCGGGATTTACAAGTTTCTCTGTTGGAACTGCAACGCACTCAAGCCCTGCTACGAGAAGCACAGGCAGCTTTATTACCCAACTTATCTGTCAGTAGTGATGTTACCCGCAGTCAGTCTGCAGGCGGTCAACTCCAGAACGAACTGATTAGTAAACAGGGGGGAGTTGGCAACAACGATGAACCTGGTACAGCCTTTAATAGCCAAGCACAATTATCCTACGACCTTTATACTTCTGGGAGAAGGAAAGCTGCTATTCAAGAAGCTGAGGAACAGGTACGTTTTAATGAATTGGATGTAGAGCGCCAGTCAGAAGAAATTCGCTTGAGCGTGACTAGAGCATATTACGACTTGCAACAGGCAGATGAACAAGTCCGTATTGCTCGGTCGGCGGTAGAAAATGCCCAAGCTAGCTTGCGAGATGCGGAAGCCTTAGAAAGGGCTGGGGTGGGTACCAGATTTGATGTACTGCGATCGCAAGTAAACTTAGCTAATAATACCCAACAGCTAACCAATAACCTATCTCGGCAACAAACCACTCGCCGTCAACTAGCAACCCTGTTAAGCATTCCTCAGGCGGTAAATATCAGCGCTGCCGACCCTGTACAATTAGCAGGACTGTGGAACCAATCCCTAGAACAAAGCATCATCCTCGCTTATCAAAACCGTCCCGAATTGCATCAGCAATTGGCACAAAGAAACATCAGCGAGCAACAACGTCGGCAAGCATTAGCAACCTTGGGGCCACAAGTCAGCTTCGTTGCTAACTACAACTTACTGGATCAGTTTGATGATGGTGTCGGTCTGACTGACGGTTATTCTGTCGGAGTGAGAGCAACCTTAAACTTGTATGACGGTGGAGCCGCTAGAGCCAGAGCATCCCAAGCTAGAGCTAATATTGCGATCGCCGAAACTCGATTTGCTAGCCAGCGAGACCAAGTCCGCTTCCAAGTAGAGCAGGCCTTTACCAACCAACGCTCCAACCTAGAAAACGTGCAAACTGCCAATGTTGCCCTAGAACAGGCTAGAGAAGCACTGCGTCTAGCGCGGTTGCGTTTCCAAGCTGGTGTAGGTACTCAAACAGATGTGATTAACTCAGAAAATGACTTAACACAGGCTGAGGGTAACAGAATCACGGCAATTCTCGATTACAATCGTGCCTTAGCCGAACTACAACGTGCTGTTACTTCTAGAGCATTAATTAGTAGTCAGTAGTCGGTAGTCAACCGTCAACTAACCATAACCTATAAACTATGGACTATGGACTACTGATTATTTACTCATGACAACAGTTACATCACAAGAAATAGCATTGTTTCGCTCTCAATTGGCAGATGATCTGGGAGCAATGGAGGCTTTGGACTTAATTGAGGACTGCGAAGGAGATTTAGAAGATGCGGCGATGACACTAGCCATCAAAGCAGGACAAGAACCAGAACGAGCTAACGCCGAATGGCTAGATGCTCTGGCAAGAAAGTGGCGTGCTGTTATTTGTGAGCCAGAATTCCGTAGTTCCTTGCTTAACGGCTCAATTATCGAGATGATGGCTCATCTCAAAACCATGCCCACCTTCCCGAATATTTTGGCAACACCAGTTTTGATATATATTCTCAAGCAAGGTGTCGATGACTTTTGTGAGCCTTTAGATGCGCTTAAGTGAGGAGGTAGGGGATTGGGGACTGGGGACTGGGGATTGGGTAAATTTTTCTCCCCTGCTCCTCTGCCTCATCTCCTCACTGTCTGCATTGATGGAACAATGACTGATAACCTGTTAATTAGGGCAAAATTTTTATCAGACAAATTTTTCTATCAATGAATTACCTTGTAGCCGTATTACCAGATCGCATCCAAGCAGAAGCTGCTTACTTAGCCTTAGAACGAGAAGGTATTAATAGCACGATCTTGGGTAGAGGGTATAAAACTGCTGATGAGTTTGGCTTGATTGATCCCAATCTCCAAGCTAAAAAGCAAGTGAAGCTAATGGCATATTGGTTAGTACCATTCGGCTTTTTTGCCGGTTTTACCTTTAGCTACATCACTGGTTTGAATACCTTCGCCTGGGCGGGTGAAATTGGTAATCACGTTGTAGGCGGTATTTTAGGCGCTGCTAGTGGTGCTATGGGTAGTGTAGTTGTTGGCGGAGGAGTAGGCTTAATTATTGGTGGTGGTGATGCTTTACCTTACCGTAATCGCTTAGATGCAGGTAAATACTTGATTGTAGTTCAAGGTTCGGAAACGCTGTCTCGCCAAGCAACCCGAATATTGCGCCAGTTTGAGCCAGAAAATATCCAAGGTTACGCTGATACAAGTCCTGTGTGAGGAGTTGGGGATTGGGGACTGGGGATTGGGGACTGGGATTAGGCAAGTATCGAACGATAACAACCGACAACTGACAACTGACAACCGACAACTGACAACCGACTATATAAAAATGCTGCCACGAGAAGAACTTTTAAAGGGTGTGGAAAATCGAGATAGTGTAGCTCGTGTAATTGACCAAGCAGAGCAAGCTATTAAGACTTGGGAAGTGGTTGTGACAGATTTTTTGTCTCCGCCGGAGTTGGCAGAGATTCAACGGGTGTTTAGTCGGTTAACAGACGTGCAGTTGGTGGCCTGGGGTGGATATCCGCAAGCAGAACGCCAAAGATTAGCGATCGCCCGTGCTGAGTTACCCTTAGATCAATCTCAAGTTAGTTTGGTAGTGCTAGAAATTGCAGGTAATTTCCTATTTGACTCGGCGACTCACCGCGATTTTTTAGGCGCAATGCTGGGAACGGGGATTGTCAGGGAGAAAACTGGCGATATTATTGTTTTGGGTGAACGGGGAGCGCAAGCCATTGTTGTTCCAGAGTTAGCAGAATTTTTGCAAATTCATCTTAATCAGGTGCGTTCTGTTCCTGTGAAAACCCAACCCATTGAGCTAGCTGAGTTAAAAGTTCGGGAACCGAAGAAGAAAGAATTGACGACAGTGGAAGCTTCTTTGCGGTTAGATGCGATCGCCTCTGCTGGTTTTGGGATGTCTCGCAGTAAGATGGTAGACTTGATTGATTCGGGTGATGTCCGTGTCAATTGGAAAGAAGTCACCCAAGCCAGTTCCCAAGTAAAATCAGGTGACTTAATCGCTATTCGCGGTAAAGGACGCTTAGAAGTTGGAGAAATTGCCGTAACGAAAAAAGAACGTTATCGTGTCCAACTGACTAGATATATGTAAGTTGAGAGTTGACAGTTGACAAAATAAAAAATTAACCGCAATTGATGGTTTGGTGGGGTGCTAACACTACTGGCGACAGCTATATCCGAGAACTAATACTAATTCTCTATAAATTTGCGCCCAATAGATGATGTAGAGACGTTGCATGCAACGTCTCTACAGTACAGAATAAAGTGCATCTCCATCAAGAACCGGTATAAGCTTTAAAGTGTTTAGCTAAAAGACTAAGCAAAGTTTTGCGTGGTACAAGTCGAGCCACATTGCTTCTAAGTTGGGTACTAGTATCACTGATAATTACCGTTGGTTCCCAGTTTTCCAAGGCTTTGAGTGATTTCAAGACAACTTCTTCAGAACTCATTACCTTATTTGTGGTTTCCGCCAAAGCTTGGGGAAAATTAGCCTCAGTAAAAAAGTCAGTTTCTGTTGGCCCTGGACAAGTAACTAAAACACGAACACCATATTGGCGATTTTCTGCCCATAAAGCTTCACTAAAACTCACAATAAAAGCCTTACTTGCGGCATAAACGGAAAGATAAGGTATCGGTTGAAAGCCTGCAATAGAAGCGACGTTAATAATGCTTCCCGAACGGCTTTGACGCATTAAAGGCAAGAATCTATGGGTTAAATCTACCAATGCTAAAACGTTTAACTGGACAATTTTAATTTGTTTTGTGCGATCGCTTTGGGCAAATTCACCATAATCGCCGAACCCAGCATTGTTAATTAAACAATCAATCGTCAGTCCCTTGCTTTTGGTGATATCAAATACATCCGCGACTGCATCTGTTTCTGTTAAGTCTTTAGCGATTACATCTACTTGAATTTTGTGTTGCTGTTGTAATTCTTGAGCTAATTGATGTAACTTATCTTGCGATCGCGCTACAAGCACAAGATTGCTCCGACGCGCCGCTAATTCTTGAGCAAAGGCTTTACCTATACCGCCAGAAGCACCCGTAATTAAAGCAGTTGGCATTTGAGATAATAAGTATTTTCTTATGCTACTTATAAATTTTAACAATATATCTTATGGTCTTTAGTCATTTGTAAAAATCCAGTACCGTAGATTATTGACCTGATGACACGCTGTCTTATTTCTGCCAGTTAAGTTTTTTGGGTGATGATGGGAATACTAGTATCATAAATTATACTTTATCTCTATGTATCGCCTCAATCAAAGAGCCTGGAAACTATTGCTAGCAGAAGTGGAAAAATGTAGTGGTAATGACCAAGTTAGTAAGATTGAACGGGAAATAGTAATTAAACGATTAGAGAAATTGCGTTTAGAAACAGGCTCTCCTGCTCAGATAGACGAGTTACGGGATATATTTTTGGACATATATCCGCAATTCAGTGAGAAAGTCCTCAAGCAAGCTGCAAAAGCAAATCAAGCGCCTGGACTTTTTACCAAAATCAAATGGACAGTAATTCTCGTGGGTAGTTCGGCGGGGATTGTCTGGCTAGTGAATTTACCTTATCCCATGATTCGCTGGCCTGTGGCGAGAACAGTACCAATCCTACTGTTACCCAGCTATATGAGTATGGACTATCACTATCGGGGAGTAATTCAAAATCTGGAGCAAGCTGACCAGTTAATTAATAAAGCTACTAGTTCATTTGATATTGAGGAGGGCGCAAAAAAGGTTCAAGAAGCACAAAAACATCTAGATAATCTACCAGTTTGGTTTCTTGGATATTATCCCCAGGCTTACTGTAGTTTGTTTGGTTGCAGTTGGCGATTTACTTTAGATGAGTTTGAAGCAGCTCGTCAACGGACTGCACGAATTAGTGCTGTTGTTTTCCAAGACAAGAATGCTTTAACACCACTTAATCAAGGTGAACTAGCCATAGAATTGGCGAAAAAACAATATGAACAAGCGGCTAATAGCAAAGATAGAGAACAGGCGATCGCCTCTTGGCAAGCAGGAATCGACCAGTTAGAAGAAATTCCCTCGCAAACATTAGCTGCAAAAACCGCAAAAGCGAAGCTAAGAGCCTACACACGGGATTTTGACAACGCTCGAATTGGTAGTTTTATTGTTGCGGCTCAAGAATTTGATCTCGCCGCCGAGAAAATCAAACAAACACAGCCACAAACAGCCTCGGAATTATGGCAACAAGCCATGAACCGCATTAACCAGGTTCCCTTGGAAAACCCTAGATACTTGGAAGCACAAAAGTTATTGGCAATTTACCAGGGCAAAATTCAGGGCATTGTTGATCCTAAAAGTGGCAAATTAATTGAGGGAGCCAAACAATTCGCCTTGGCTGCGGCTCAAGCCTCCCAAAACCCACCACATACAGAAACAAAATGGAAGCAAATTGCTAAACTGTGGTCAACAGCAATTGAGCAATTACAAAATGTGCGCGTAGAAGAACCCGGTTATGTGGAAGCGCAGAAGTTATTAGCAAGTTACCAAACCAACTTAGGAATTATCGAAACTCGACTGCAAGCTGAAACTGAGTCGCAGTCATCACTGAAACAAGCTAATGAACAAATTCAAAGTTTGATTGCGGCTCCTCCCTCCGACCCGCAACAGTTCCAAGGTCAAATACAAGGGATTATCAATCAGCTCAACACTATTAAGCCTGGAACAACAGCCTACCCTGAAGGGCAAAGACTAATAGCTTTGGCACAGCAGCGACTGAAACAATAAAACTTTGCTTTTATAGGAAATGTGTGTTACTGTTATAAATCGTGTGGTTAAGGACGTATAGCTCAGTTGGTTAGAGCGCTACGTTGACATCGTAGAGGTCACTGGTTCGAATCCAGTTACGTCCATTTTTTTAAGGCAAAAATACTTTATTTGATTTGCAAAAACTTATCTAAGGCTGACACCATACTAGGCGGCCAGCGACGGATATTTTTTACCCAGTTCATATCTTTATATCGGGTATCTAAACCATAAGCCGCAACCCAGTTGCTTTCAGCTTCACCTTGTTGTCCGTTTACCCAGTAAATAGCTGTTAGGGCGGCGCGGACATCTGCGAAGTTGGGGTATTTACGAACAATATTACGCATCTCCCGGATTGCCTCATCTTTTTGCCCAGTTTCATAAAGGGCAATGGCGTAGTTAGCACGGGCGAAGGCAAAGTTGGGAGCAATTTCAAAGGATTTTTGGTAATCGGCGATCGCTTCCGACCATTGCCCTAAACCTGCTTTAGCATTACCCCGATTGTTATAGGCCATTGCATCGTTAGGGTCGAGGTCTAGGACATGATTATAATCGGCGATCGCTTCAGACCATTTCCCTAAGCCTTCTAATGCTGTACCCCGATTTAAATACGGGTCGGTAACATTCGGGGCTAATTCTATAGCTTTGTTGAAATCTGTCAGCGCTGCTTGTAACTTATTCTGACTCACCCGCGAATTGCCGCGATTACTCCAAGCCCCAGCATTAGTAGGGAAATTATCAATAATTTTTGTCCAATACTTTTCTGCGGTGACAAAATCACCTTTATTTGTGGCCTTAAATGCCTGATTTTTCCATTCCTCCCCTTGTGCTATTTGTTCCTGAGTAATCGATGGTTGCGGAGATTGTGCCATGACTGGTGTACCCCAGCCAAACAAAACTAATAAGCTGAGAACAACACTAATTAACTTAATTATCATCTGGGTTGAGTTGGGGCTATGGGATTGGGGATTGGGGACTGGGGACTGGGGATTGGGGATTGGGTAGTGTAAAACGATTGACCAATTACCGATTACCCATTACCCATTACCAATCATTAAAGTAAAGATAGCTGCTCATTTGGTGGTGTGAAGCCCATGTGTTTATAGGCGGCTTTGGTGGCTGTGCGACCACGGGGAGTCCGACTGAGATAGCCAATTTGCATCAGGTAAGGTTCGTATACTTCTTCTATTGTTTGGGTATCTTCTCCGGTAGCTGCGGCAATTGTTTCTAAACCTACGGGGCCACCGTTAAACTGCTCGATAATCACACTGAGCATTCGACGGTCTGTCCAATCGAGTCCGCATGGGTCTACTTGAAATAGCTGTAGTGCTTCGGCAGCAATATTTTGGCTAACTTCTGTGCAGGATTTTACCTGTGCATAATCGCGGACACGTTTAAGTAAGCGATTGGCGATACGTGGTGTTCCCCGTGAACGACGGGCGATTTCTGTGGCTCCGTCGTCGGTAACTTGGGTTTGGAGTAACTGAGCGCTCCGCAGGACTATTTGGCTGAGTTCGTCAACTTCGTAAAAGCGCAGTTTTTGAATTAAGCCGAAGCGATCGCGCAATGGTGAAGTTAATGCACCTACGCGGGTTGTTGCCCCCACTAAGGTAAACTTGGACAAAGGTATACTCCGAATCCGGGCGCTGGAACCTTTACCCACGGTGATATCTAAGCGGTAATCTTCCATTGCCGGATAGAGGATTTCTTCGGTCATCCGCGAAAGTCGATGGATTTCATCAATAAATAAAATATCACCGGGTTTGAGGTTCACTAGTAGCCCGACAATATCTCTGGGACGTTCTAAGGCGGGCGCACTAGTGATTTTGTAATTGACTCCCATTTCCGAAGCTAATATCATTGCCATTGTTGTTTTACCCAATCCTGGCGGGCCATACAGTAGCAAGTGATCCAAAACTTCACCCCGCGACTTGGCTGCTTTGATGGCAATGTCCAGCACGTCTTTCAGGTCTTTCTGCCCAATGTAGTCGGCAAATCTTTGTGGTCTGATACTTTCTTCTTGCTTACCTTGCTCATCAATAGCAGCTTCAGGTTGCAAAACCTTCTCTTTAGGTATGGGTGCTGCTGACTCCGGGCGCTTGTTTGGTTGTCCGTTGGGTTCTGGGGGCTGTTTTTTTGAGGAGATGATCGCCATAATTCAGCTTGCAACTCTAAGTTTAGGACTGTTTGCGTTAATTCTTCGCCGTAATACTGGTAGTAGAAATGGTGGCGAAGATTTTGGTGAGAAAATACACAGGTCAATTTAAAATTTAAATTCCGGACAATTACCCAGGAGTAAAAAATTATTATGTTATCTAAAAGAATCTTACCTTGTTTAGATGTGAAGGCGGGACGGGTAGTTAAAGGAGTTAACTTTGTTGATCTCAAGGATGCTGGCGATCCGGTAGAACTGGCAAAGGTTTACAACGATGCTGGGGCTGATGAGTTAGTGTTTCTGGATATTACGGCTACTCATGAAGACCGGGATACTATCATTGACGTTGTTTACCGGACTGCCGAGCAGGTCTTTATTCCCCTGACTGTAGGTGGTGGTATTCAATCCTTAGAAAATGTTAAAGCTTTGTTACGCGCTGGGGCAGACAAGGTTAGTATTAACTCTGCGGCGGTACGTGACCCAGAATTGATTGATCGGGCGAGCGATCGCTTTGGTAATCAGTGCATCGTTGTAGCGATTGATGCTAGACGTAGAGTAGATCCCAGTAATCCCGGCTGGGATGTTTACGTGCGTGGTGGTAGAGAAAACACTGGTTTGGATGCCTTATCATGGGCGAAAGAAGTTGAAAAGCGCGGTGCAGGTGAACTCTTGGTAACGAGTATGGATGCTGATGGTACTCAAGCTGGTTACGATCTAGAGTTAACACGGGCAATTGCTGAGTCTGTAGAAATACCAGTTATTGCTTCTGGTGGTGCGGGTAACTGTGAACATATATACACTGCTTTAACTGAAGGGAAAGCGGAAGCTGCTTTATTGGCATCTCTGCTACATTACGGTCAACTCAGCGTGGCTGAAATTAAGAATTATTTGCGTGATTGCCAAGTTCCAGTCCGCTTATACGCATAGTTCTAAAGACATCATGGAATTTACATTACGTCTAGCACAAGTCGGGTACAGTTCTCGAAAAGGATGTTAAGATTGATTTACAAGTATTAATAAATATTAAAAAATATGTTGATTCCTATTTTATTATTTGATGTAGCCTTGGTGGCATGGTCGCTGCACCTAATGGAGAAGGCTGTGGAGAATAAGGAATTCTCTCTTATGTTGGCAGGGACATTAGTGGCGCTGGCTGCTGCGGCTATGTTAGTAGTCTACTTTCTCATGGGGCATTGTATGAGCTATCTGTTACAAGTTAAGTAATCAGTAACCAAGAGCAAGTATAATGAAATCCTATTTATAATATTGGTTAAACTTGAGGAACTTGTGAGGATTGAGGGACTGACAAATAAAATCTAACTAATCACTGCCTCAGCACAATAGTAGGAAGCTTTTATCATTCCTAACCTCCACAAACATTATTGGTGCAATGGTAATTTAATAGTGAAAGTAGTTCCTTGTCCCTCACCCAGGCTATTCACATGAATCGCCCCGTCGTGTAATTCTATGAGATAACGGGCGATCGCTAACCCTAAACCCAAACCGTGTTGTTTATGTTGACAGTCCGCTTGACGGTAGCGCTCAAAAACGTAGGGTAAAAATTCTGGCTTAATCCCAATACCTGTATCAATCACTGTGATGTGAGCTTCAGAGTCTGTGTATGATAGTTGGACTGTGATCTGTCCCTCTGGAGGTGTGAATTTAATCGCATTTGAAAGCAGATTGCCTAAAACTTGTAACAAGCGATTGATATCACCAGGAATCAGTGGAATTGATTCATCTATCACCGACTTTAAATGAATATTTTTAGCTTTGGCTGAGGGATAAGCAGTCTCAATTGCTACGCCGATAATAGCAGGTAACTCCACTAGGCAAAACTCCAACTGTAACTTACCCCTGAGGATACGAGACATATCCAGTAAGTCCTCCAAAAGTTTTGACTGTGATTGCGCGTTGCGTTCAATGGTTTCTAAGGCACGGGTAAATGTGCTTTCATCAAGCTGACGAGTTCGTAACAATTGTGACCAGCCGAGAATTGCATTCAATGGCGATCGCAAATCATGAGATACCATCGCCACAAACTCGTCTTTCGTTTGATTGGCGGCTTCTGCTTCCGCACGGGCTAATTTTTCTAATTGCAATAGTTGGTTGCGTTCTGCTTCCGCAAGTTTGCGATCGCTAATATCGGTTGCACTACCGACTACTCGCACCGGCTGGCCATTTTCATCCCTGGTGATTAACCCTTGGTCTAATACGTATAAATACTGATTATTTTTGTGTCGGATGCGATATTCAAAAGTATAATGAGTTTGATTAACAGGTGGATTTTGGAATTGCTCAACCAAAAAGTCCTGGTCGTCAGGATGAATTTGCTCTTGCCACCATTCAATAGTTGGGGTGGCTTCCTCCACAGAGTAGCCTAAAATCCGTGTCAATCCCTCCGTCCTAGTGACCGTACCTTTTTTTATATCCCATTCATAAATGAGAGAATTCACGGCGGCGGCTGCTAGTCGGAAACGTTCATTGCTAGAGCGTAGTTCTTCTTCAGCTTGCTTACGAGCGGTGATATCAAAGGCTGTACCGACTATTTGGCGTGGTGAACCATCACTGTTTCTCATGAACACAGAATTACGACTATAAAACCAACACCATCCACCATCAGCGTGTCGCATCCTATACTCATGTTCGATGATGTCTCCGTCTTTGGCTGAGTCAAACTGCTGAAATACTTGCGGAAGCTGAACTAAATCCTCAGGGTGCATGAATGTAATGAGAAATTCTTTTCCCAAATTTTGAATTGTTTGGGGAGTATGACCTAATAAATTAGCAACCTTACCATTGATATAAACATTCCGCTTTTCGACTAAATCGTGAACGTACAAAATCCCCGGAGTGGTTTCTGCAATGCGTTCAATAAATTTTTGGCTGTCGTGTAATTGTTCCTGACTCCGGGAAAGTTCTTGGCGTAATCGCGTTTGGATAATTGCAGAGTGAAGAGTGGAACGCAAACGTTCTGCTGTCGTTTGTTCTTTCACTAAATAGTCATGAACACCACTTTTCATTGCTTGTACGGCGATCGCTTCATTACCGTAACCCGTTAACATGACTATAGCTGGCATACTTCCTTGCAGCAGCTTTTGTAATTCAGCCAGAAGTTCTAGTCCATCTTGGTCTGGCAGTAAAAAGTCTAATAAAATTACATCAGGTTGCAACTGCCGACATAATTCCAGTGCCTGCTCTCCTGATTCTTGTTCCAGAATTGTATAGTGATGCTCTTGGTCTTGCTGGAGATAGCGGCGATAAACTTGGCGATCTTCAGCACAATCATCAATAATTAAAACGGTTAGCGGTTGTGCCATGACTAATTGCTAACAGCATCAGGAAGAATCACAATATCTAACCAATAAGTTAAAAAGCTTTGAATAGTTTTAACTAAACGGTTAATGTCTATAGGCTTAAGGATATAACTAGCGGCGCAATATTGGTAACATATTTCAATATCTTTAGGATTACAAGAAGTTGTGAGGACAATCACAGGAATATGTTTGAGATTATGATCCTGTTTAATTTGCGCTAATATTTCTCGCCCATCAGTTCCCGGTAAATTTAAATCAAGCAAAATAATCGAGGGACAAGGAGCCGTTGCTGGGTCGAGATAAGCTCCTGTATGGTAGAGAAAATCTAAAGCATCTTCACCATCAGTGCAACGAAAAACAGGATTTAAGACAACTTCTCGTTGTATGACTCGCTGCAAAGCCTCAAAATCTTCGTCGCTATCTTCAATTACTAATAAAGGTTGGGTGTTGCTACCAATCATCTGGGGAGTGCTTAAAAGTTCTCTAAATTTTGAATTTTATTGGCGCAGCCTAGTTGTAGGCTATTTGAAATTGGTTATGTTTCTACACACCTTGCAGTGTGAAATAGAAGGTACTACCTTCGCCGTAGGTTGACTCCACCCAAATTTTACCGCCATGTCGTTCGACAATTTTTTTGGCTATGGTCAGGCCTGCACCTGTACCACCACCATATTTGTTGGGGCTGTGTAGTCGTTTGAAGATACGGAAAATGGCTTCAAAGTGTTTTTCTCGAATACCAATGCCATTATCTCGCACGTAAAATGTGGGTGGTAGAGGTTGGTTGTCAATGTAGCCAATTTCAATCCATTTGTTGGCTTTGTCGTTGTATTTGATGGAGTTGGCAATGAGATTACTGAAGACTTCGCCGATTTGTATGCGATCGCAGTACACTACAGGCAGTAATTGTACAATCCTAATTTCCACCCCAGTCTCCTCAATTCGCCCACTTAACATATCTAGAATGCGATGCACAATTTCATTGAGGTCGGTGTCCTGCATGGATAAATCAACCCGTCCCAAACGGGAAAAATGCAGCAGCGAATCGATTAAATCTTCCATCCGTTGGGTGAGACGAATCAGGGTAAGTAACTTTTCCTTTCCTTGTGCATCGATAATTTCGCCATAATCTTCCATTAAAAAGTTGGAATAATTATGAATTCCCCGCAATGGTTCTTTCAAGTCGTGAGAAGCGATATAAGCGAAAGCATCTAGTTCCTGATTGCTGCGTTTCAGTTCAATATTTAGCTGTGCTAGTTCATCTGCTTTTTGCAACACTATACCAATAATTGCACTTCTTAACTCTAGTGCTGCATTCACTTCATAAGATTTCCACGGATGTGATTTTAAAAGTACTGTTTCTTTCCATAATTCAAAAGACTTACGAGGTGATAAGCGTATTCCACCATTGGCTATAACTTCTACAGGTTTATGAGGATTTCCTCCCCAATCTACAGTTCTTACCACCTCTGGACGAAACCATAAAACATAGTTTTTCTGACTTCTAGAAATAGAAAGTGCTATCAAGCCGCTAGCCACTTCCCGCGACTTTTCTGCATCTGGGTAAACTGTTGCGAGTGAATCTGTGGCAAAAATCTCCTCATGTATATTTTGGCTCATCCATTCCACAAGAACTTGAATATCTGGGATTGGCGGAACTTGGCCGACTGTACGAAAATTACCGTTAAAACAAACTGCTGCTCCTTGTGCGTTTACCAGGTCAAGTATATTCGGCTGATGGTCAATTAAGGCATTAATAAAGTCATTTTCCGCCGACATATATTGTACTAATTTGCTATGCACAGACTTCACTTGAATTTTATCTGCTGTATCTTCACTATCTTCCTTAGCACTCATTTCTACAGAAGTCATTTGTCCTAAAAATTCACAGGCACTCCGTATTTCATAGGGTATGTATTTTGGTGATTGATGATGGCAAGCAATGAGTCCCCATAATTTCTGATTTTTCATGATTGAAATCGACATAGAAGCTGTCACGCCCATATTCTGCATATATTCAATGTGTATTGGGGAAACACTACGAAGAACTGAGCGACTTAAATCTAAAGGCTGGTTATTGAGCGGATGATTAGTAGGAACAATTGGTACTGGTTGATATTTAGCATCTGGGATTAGCCTCAGCCAGTTTTGGCTATAGAGTTTTCTAGCTTGTTGGGGAATATCAGATGCTGGATAATGTAAACCTAAATAAGATGTAAGATATTCTGGTCTTACTTCGGCAATAACTTTACCATTCCACTGTTCATCAAAGCGATAAACCATCACTCTGTCAAAGCCAGTAATCTTTTGGACTTCTTGAGCTAATATCTGGCTGGTTTCTGTTGTTGTTGCCGCACCTTGGAGTTTTAGCATCGCTAGCTTTACAAGGTGATAAAATCGGAAAAATGAATAATTTTTGTCTGATAAATTAGCTTCCAATTCTAAAATCAACAAACCATTAGAACGATGGACAATAACATCGAAATTAATGCTTTGGTTGTGGAATTTTATAATAAATTCTAGGGGATTGATTATTTGTAAATCTTCTTGCGTCAAACAATCCTGTAATAAGTTAATTTGTTCTGCTTCTAGTAAACAACTTAAATGTTGATTGAGTAACTGTTCAGGATGTCTTCCTAAGAGATTGAATGTATTATTACTAACTTGCAGAATCGTTAAGTCTACTTCTTGTAATGCTAAAAGTACTCCATGAGGTTGAATTAACCCAGGAATATGAATTGGCTCTTTGTTACAGTTACTGAGGTCTACATGAAAGGGAATAGTGATATCGTTGATGTTCACTTCTCAATCCTTAAGATTACAATCAGTACCAAGACTGATTTTTGATGTAACAATTCTCTTGAAGCATCAAACAATACTGAAGTCTTGTTCATCAAAAATACTTGACTGTCTCAGCATAACAATTCGTGCAGATATGAGTAATCATCTCTTTACTCATTATCTTTACTTACATACATGAGTAGGCTTATATTCAATTCAAAATGCTAAATATAGGAGTAAGACTTTGTTTGTGGAAGTATAAATAAAGATGTAGTTGTATTAAATCAAATAAAGCGATCGCCATCCTATTTGATTTTTTCGTAGCTAGGTGCGATGACAACAGCCTTTTTTCCCTATTCTCTATTTCGATCCAGTTTCAAAACTGATTTGCTCAGACTCATAGGCTGGTGGTTCGACGTGAATGATAATCCTGACTGGACTGAAGCGTTCTTCTAGCCGTCTTTCAACCTCTTCGGTAATGCGATGAGCAGTTTCCACATCTGGCGCATCGACTATTAAGTGCATTTCCATGAAGACTTGACGACCAAGGACACCCCGTGAGGCGATATCGTGACAATTAATTACCCCAGGTACAGCAACAGCGATCGCGTGTATGGCTTCTGGTGCGATCGCCATTTGATCTACCAACCAAGGTAAATTCTCTTTTAAAACTGACCAACCACTCCAAAATACCAACAACGCTACCGGAAAAGCTAACACTATATCTAGCCATTGATACCCAAGCCAAACCCCAATCAAACCAAATATTACCGAGATTGTTACCCACACATCACTCATAGTATGGGTCGCATCAGCAATTAAGATTTGACTACCTACCCGCTTACCCTCATTACGTTCATAGAACGCCACAAAAATATTTACTCCCAAAACAATCAGCAACAACCACAACTCAGGCGGCGAAATTCTTACAGGTGCGCCACCCTTGAGAATGCGCTCAATCGCACCTTGGAGAATTTCAAAGCAGGCTATTCCTAAAAATGCGGCGATTCCCAAAGCACCTACAGCTTCAAATTTGTGGTGTCCGTAAGGATGTTCGCGATCGGGATATGGAGAAGAAAAGTTACTAGCAAATAATCCCAGAATATTGTTGGCGCTATCTGTGACACTATGCAACGCATCGGCTAACAAGCTGAGAGAACCAGTTAAATACCCTACAACTGCTTTTAACCCCATCACAAACAAATTTAGCAGTAGGGTAATCAGTAAAACTTTGCGTACTGCCGCACGGTTATCGTAAGCCATAGATATTTTTAAACACCCAGTTCTATGACTTATAAGTTTACTTCTAATGTAGATATTTAAACATCAATCAAATGTATCAAAGTCTTACACCGTATGAGTTATATATCTCTATTACCGTTAATTTAATATCTATTTTATTGAGATTAATTATAATTTAAAATCGTTATAACATAGGTAGAGAGTAGTAATTGCTTGAAAAAATACAGCATATTTTTATCATTAAGAGCGAACAGTCAACCCTCCGAGTGATGCTCCTAATGTCCCTACCACTACGCTAACGGCATTCCGCCTACGACGCAAAGCGTCTTCCCTACCGGACATTGAACGCGCAGCGTCTGTCTTGGCTACGCAACGCTACCGCGAAGGTAGAGAAGAATACTACTGCCTCACAGTCAACAGTCCTTCCTCATCTCCCTCACTCTCCGTTTTTCTGGGAAAATGGACAAAAAAAATGCCAAATTGGCTGAATTAATCGTAGGAAAATTGTATTCTGTAGTTTAGGTAACTGTTTTGCGATAAATTTTTTGTCTGTGAAAATAGTATCTGGGGTTAAGAAATGGTAATAAGTCTTCAATCTTCCAACGGCAAAATTCAACAATGGGATCATCAAAGTGATGCTCTTGATCACTTAATTACTATCTTCAGCATTCCAGAACAGACAAAATTACACACCATCGAGTCAGCAAAACTTTTCTTGGGCAATTGCTAACTATTTTGACGATTACTAGGCCTGATCGTTATCACAAGCATCTTTTGATTAAAAAATCATGGTAAGTGCTTCTAAACTCTTATAGTTGAAAAATTTTACTTAACTCAACTACTGGGTTTAAAAAGCAAGATGGATGGAGCTAAGAAGGCTATCTTAATCGCAAATGAACTGACCGACAGCAAAGTTTTCATTCAATTCAGCTTCCATGAAAATACCATATCCAAAATGTACGGTGCATCAATGTGATAGCACCTAAATATGCTCAGAAATTATTCATACTGACGCACCCTATCAAACCATCAATTTCGGATAGTTTATTTTTTCTGTTCCCTAAACAGCTAAACACTGATGTAATCAGTCTATAACTTTCATATTTAGATAAATATCTCCAACACATTATGAGCTACCACATAAATTCTTCCCAAAATCGGTTTCACAAAATAATTACTACTGAACAGTTGAATCAAGTCATTGAAGCTATTACTGATGGAAGATATTCTTGGGCTTGTGTTTTAATTTTACGTTTTGTTGGGTACAATCCTCTCCACTTTATTCCCCAACGGACTTATAGCCGTCTTATGAAGGACAATAGACAAGTTGCCAATATACCTGTTTCATTAAATAACGGAAAATCCATAAGTACCAATTCCTCCGTAACTAACTCTAGCGTAGTTAATAAAGTTTCCTCTCAGGGTTTAAAGCAGTCGAATGCTTCTGATTACTTAACCACTTCCGAACCAGATAAGGTGAAAAATATCCCAGGGTACTTAGAAACAAAAATAGCTGTAATGTATAGCAGGAATAAATAGAAAGCAGGACTCACCCAGGTTCTCTGTTGTTTGGGTGTAAGGGGGTCAGCCGAACTGGTATAGGGGTATAAATGTTTAAAACCTTTACACCCCTCTTTTATCTCCTCTGTGTGGTAAATACAAACCACATGACAACAACCATCAAACCCAAATATGCTGATACAGTCAACCATTCTTGCCAGCTACCAGATAAATAATTCATCAGTAAAAACGCGGTAAATTACAACAAAATCTCTGCTTATCACCATCTTACGCCCTCAAACTATCAGTATATTCCTCGTTGAAACCACAAAAAATTTCTGCTATTTTTCCGGAATTGCTAAAAATGCCGTGGTATTACCTATCAGTACAGCGAATTATACAGAACTTCTATATCAAAACCTTTGGGGAATATATCCCCACTGCATTTACAAAAGCCCGGACATAACCACCGGGCTTTTGTCTGTGATATCCCCCTGTGGTAGCAAACAGCATACTAATATTTTTGAGTAGATTAAAAATAGGCTATCTCTAGGACAGTTATGACTTTTGGAAGAACTGAAGACTTGGTGTTAGTGGTTGGTGCGACTGGTGGAGTAGGACAAATCGTAGTTGGTAAGCTATTGGAGAAGGGTGCAAAGGTTCGCATCCTCACACGGAACGCCGAAAAAGCTAAAAAGTTGTTCAATGAAAAAGTTGAGGTTTTTGTGGGCGACATCCGCAAAGCCAATACACTTCCAGCAGCAGTTGATAATGTCACCCACATTATATGTTGTACTGGAACTACAGCCTTTCCCTCTGCTAGATGGGAGTTTGATCCAGAACCCAACTTTTTTGAATGGGGTAAAATTCTTCTAGATTCTGACTATAGAGAAGCAACAGCAAAAAACACTCCCACAAAAGTTGATGCAGAGGGTGTGAGTAACTTAGTCGCCGCCGCACCTAAAAATTTGAGTAGGTTTGTCTTTGTATCTTCCGTGGGGATTCTCCGTAAGGATCAGCCGCCTTTTAATATTTTGAATGCTTTCGGTGTGCTGGATGCCAAAAAAAAGGGAGAGGAAGCGATTATTCATTCCGGGCTACCTTACACCATCATTCGCCCAGGACGCTTGATTGATGGCCCCTATACTTCCTATGACCTGAATACACTCTTGAAAGCAACCACAGGCGGTAAGCTAAATGTAGTCATTGGCAAAGGTGACACTTTAGCAGGGGATGCTAGTAGAATTGATGTCGCCGCAGCTTGTGTGGAATCTATTTTTTATTCAGCTAGTGAAAGACAAGTTTTTGAACTGGTCAATAAGGGAACAAGACCACCTACTATTGATTGGGAAAGACTTTTTTCACAATTACCCACATAAAAAGCCGAATTAAGGATTAGTCTCGCCGCTAGCCGCAATACATCCTCCAGCTAGTAAAAAAGCTAAAATCAACCCAATTAGACCTGCAATTGGTGTAATTTGTTGGGGTTGGGGAAAAATTGCTCCAAATAAACTCATCGCTAAAGCAAACCCACCAAAATACATCCCAATTCCCAAACCTTCCCAAGGTTGAGACACTAGTCGTAAACAAAACGGAATTGTACCGTTGATAATGACACTAAATCCCACAATTAGGGTTAAGAAAAAAGGAATTGGGATATTGAAGCAAACCATAATTAGTAGTGACAAAGTAGTTAGGCCAATACCAATCAGCATGGCTTGACGATCGCCTATTTTCATAGTGAACCATGCCGCAGGTAAGCTGGCAACTGCGATCGCTAGTCCCACCCATACCATCAACCAATCATTATTGGTGATTTGCAGTTGGACTGGGAGAATTTTTCCCAAAATATCCATGACTAACCGCGAACCCCAGGCCACACCAAAACCGGTACCCAAAATTAAACTTAATTCTCTGTTGGGTAACTGTGTAATTTCTCTTGGTTCGGCTACGGGTGCATTAGGAGGGTTGACTAAGCGCAATGCAGCCGTTACCACCAGTAATACGAAAGAGGCGATCGCAAAAGCGAAAATTGGCCCTAAATTGAGGATAAATTTATTGGCAATTGGTCTGAATGCACCAATTATGCCTCCTGTCAAGACGACAACACTAAATGCTAAAGGTAACTCGGCAGGCATTGAGTATTTGGCTAATAAAGCGATCGCTGGACTGCGAAACACTGTCATAGACAAAGCCCAGGCTACTAATGCTATTGGTAAAAGCGATCGCCAGACAACGCCAGGAGGAACGAAAGTAACAATACAGGGGATCGCAATTAATAGTGTCGCTGAGAGAATCACCCCTGCGGAGATTAACAAAAATCGACTACCCACCCAACGCTGTGCTTGATCCGAAAGCCCACCCATGAGTGGTTCCATAATCACAGCCAAGGCATTTTCCACCACCAGCAAACCCACTGCCAAGGATGGGGGAAAACCAAACTGAACTAGAAGTTTGGGTACGTAGGCATTATATATGATCCAAGCCAGGGTGATTGCTCCCTGTAGTGCTGCCAATACCCAAACTTGTACCCATAAGATATGCGATTTTGATACATTCATAGAGAAATCAACAGAGGGGTGAATCTTGCATTATTCTTCCCCCTCTGAGTCTCCTTTTGAATTTTTATTATTTAATATTCATGATGTCCCATTAATTTTGTGAGGTTGTTAGGAATAATGAAACCAAAACACCTTTCATTGAACAGAAATCAAATCGGATTTTTGTAGAAGAATTTACGCTGTAAACCCCTAAAAAATATGCATTATTTGTTTTTTCAACTAAAATTCAAACAACTAAAAATATCTTCTACAGTTAATTGCCAATTCGTCAATACACTCATAACAGGTAAAATCTCTTTCCCTGCTTTGATTTCTGGCAATATATCGGGTTGAAAAACCATGATAGATTCATCATTAGGATCAAGAAACCAACCTAGCTTTGCACCATTTTGCATAGAAAACATTATTTTACGGATAACCCGATTAGGGGATTGTTCTGGAGAAAGAATTTCAATAATCCAATCGGGGGAAATTTCAAATTTATTAGCAATTCTGCCATTAGGACGTAAAGGAATACGTGACCATTCAAAGACAGCAATATCTGGAACTATAGAATTTCCCGAAAACGTGCAGCGTAACTCAGGAAATGCGTAAGCTAATTTTTGTGGTTTAGCAATCTCATTAATAGCTGTCACCAAACTACTTTGTAAGGTGCTATGTTCTCCTTGAGGCATCAATTTTTGGTTGATTTTACCGTCAATATATTCACTGGCGGGTTTAGTTTCTGGTAATTTCAGAAACTCCTCTAGTGTCTTGTTGGCAAATACTGGAGTTGATAACGACATCAGCAATTACTCCTAAAACAATCCCAGCAAACAAATATTGACTATTATTCAAATTATGCAATGTTAGATTACAGAAAAGGGGAAATTCAAAGTTGTGAATTTCCCCCGCTTGTTCTCTACATTACAATTATTAGTCTTAATATTCAGGAACTGATGGGTCTACTTCCCGACTCCAAGCGGTGATTCCGCCTTTGACGTTTGTTCCCACAATCCCCGATTCTTTGAGGATGGCTAAGGCTTTCGCCGATCGCCCACCCATTTTACAATGAGCAATTAAGCGGTGTCCGTTGAGGGCTTCTTTGACTTTAGCCACACCGTTACCATTTTCAATGTCTGGTAAAGGTATTAATACAGAACCAGGAATTTTGGCGATTTCGTATTCGTTGGGGTTACGCACATCTAACAAAACAAAATCCTTCGCCCCACTATCTAGTAATTCCTTCAGTTGGGTAACAGTCATTTCTTGGATTTCTTGCATTTTTTGCGCCTCGGCTGCTTTGGCTTGAGGAATACCGCAGAATTGTTCGTAATCTATCAGCTTTTCAATGACTGGACGTATAGGATTAGGACGCAACTTCAACTCACGGAATTTCATATCTAAGGCGTTGTACAGCAATAATCTACCACTGAGGGTATTACCGTTACCTAAAACAATTTTCACTGTTTCTGTGGCTTGAATTACGCCGATAATCCCTGGCAAAATCCCTAATACTCCACCTTCTGCACAGGAGGGAACTAGTCCTGGTGGTGGTGGTTCTGGGTACAAGTCGCGGTAGTTCGGCCCGCCTTCGTAGTTAAAGACTGTGGCTTGTCCTTCAAAGCGGAAAATGGAACCGTAGACGTTGGGTTTGTTCAATAATACGCAAGCATCGTTGACTAGATATCTGGTGGGGAAGTTATCTGTACCATCCACCACAATATCGTAAGGTCTGATGATATCTAGGGCATTCTCGGAACTGAGACGAGTTTCGTAGAGGTCAACCTGACAATAGGGGTTAATCTCGTGTATGCGGTTCTTTGCAGATTCAATTTTGGGTTTACCTACCCAGGATGTACCGTGGATGACTTGGCGTTGCAAGTTGGAAGTATCAACCACATCGAAATCTACAATCCCGATGCGTCCAATACCTGCGGCGGCTAAATATAACAGTAGCGGTGAACCCAGTCCACCTGTACCGATACACAGTACACTGGCAGCTTTCAGCCGTTTTTGTCCTTCCACTCCCACCTCTGGCAAAATTAAGTGGCGGGAGTAGCGTTCGTAGTCGTCTTTAGTTAACTGGATGTCTTCCAGATTGGGATTAAGCATAGGAGTTTGAATGAGGAAGCGCGGACTACTGATTGTATCGAAAAATGATGTCGGTCTTTAGTCTTAAGTATTTAAGTTATGTTATCAATTATTTCTGATTGAAACTGATGATGATCATCAAGACTCCAGCTAAGGATGTCGCTGGCTATACCTTTTTGGACGGAAACTATTATATACGAGTATCCAGCCCAAGCATAGAGGAGGTCGCATTCTGAAGGTACGGCATGATGATCAGGGTGAGAGTGATAGATACCAATAATATTGAGTGACTTATCCCGCGCTTCTCTTTGTACCTGTAACATAACTTGAGGTGCGATCGCATATCTTCTTTTTAAACTGGAAGCTGGGGAAGTGATATTTGTCTGGTTTATTTCTTGGGTAAAGTTATCTGCTTCTGTCTCCCAAGCGTTAGCGGTAGGTATGACTTCCACTACAATTTTCACCTTATCGGCTACGTATCCCATAATCAACCCACAACACTCTTGAGGATAGACGCTTTCAGCATGACTAAGGATGGTTTGCTGATGTTGTGGTAAGAGTTTGATAGTTGGTTGATTCATCTTTCTACCTTGGTGGGTCTTTGTGCATGAGGGGACGTAAACCATTTAACCCGGCTGCAATGGCTGAACCATTATGAACTACCGTCGCCGCTAGGGGATGTATTCCTACGGTGGTTGCTAGTCCTAAAGCGGCTAAATTGGGAACGACGGCTAAACTGATATTTTGTTTAATTATTGCTTGGGTTTGACGAGCTATCGCTATTGCTTCGGCAAAACTAGTCAAGTTATCATCCATCAGGACAACATCGGCTGTTTCCCTAGCTACTTCGGAACCACTACCAAAGGAAATGGCGACATCGGCATAAGCGAGGGCGATGGAATCATTTAAACCATCCCCTGTAAAGGCGACAGTTTTACCTGAATTATGTAATTTCTGGATAATTTCGGCTTTTTGTGCGGGGAATGCTTCTGCATGGACTTGAGATAGGGGAAGATGCAGTTCCGCCGCAACAGCCATAGCCCTTTGCTGATTATCCCCTGTCAGTAGATGTATTTCCATACCGTATTGGGTTTGTAGTTTCTCAATCACGGCTGGACTTTCTGGGCGCAGGGGGTCGGTGTAATAGATTACGCCTTGGAACTCCTGATTTACTGCCACATACAGTAAAGAATCATGGGCAGAAATGCGACAATTGAGGTGCTTGGGACAATCTGCATGATTGCAACTATGTGGTTCATAAAGACAATCGAGGGGAATACCACACTGACGCAAAAAGCGATCGCTTCCTACTATAACTTGTTCACCGTCAATTTCGGCTCTTACACCCAAACCAATTTCGTACTCAAATTCTTGCCTGGGCAAAATTTCTACACCTTGTTTCTCGGCATAACGTACCACCGCTTCGGCGACTGGGTGGGTTAGGCGTTGTTCGGCGGCGGCGGCTAGGGCTATAAGTCTGTGGGTGGTGATTCTGTCGGCAATGATTTCCACTTCCACAACTTCGATATCACCTTTGGTTAATGTGCCTGTTTTATCAAAGACTAATGTATCTACCTGTGCCAATTTTTCCAAAGCGCGACCACTGCGGATGAGAACACCGTGTCTTGTGGCGTGGTGTAAGGCGGCGAGGAAAGTCGTTGGTAGGGAGACGCGGATACCTGTGACAAAATCAAGGGTGAGGATAGATGCAGCCCTGGCGGGGTTACGGGTGGCTGCCAATACCAGTCCGGCAAAAATTAGAGATGGTAATATGGCTTGGTCGGCAATGTCCGCCGCATAGTTACCCATGCGTGTATCGTGGACTGGTGCTTGTTGGACTAACTCAATACTTGCACCGGCGCGGGTAGCTGTACCCACACGTTCAGCTTGGATGTAAATTTCTCCTTCCCTAAGTAAGGTAGAGGCATAAACCGCTTCTCCCACCTGACGTAAAACTGGCATGGATTCACCAGTAAGTTTTTGTTGGTCAATTAAAGCTTTACCGCGTAATATTTGCCCATCTACGGGGATTTGTTCACCGGGATAGACTATTACCGTATCTTGAGGTTGCACCTCTGTAGCAAGGAGGCGTTTTTTCTGCCCATCTGGTTGTGCAACCCAAGCGTAATGCCCCAAAGAAGCCAATAAATCGGCAGCATGGTCTTCCGTAACTCTGGCGGTGCGATCGCGGATCATATCGCCAATTTCATGCAGTGTCATCACCAAAGCTGGTGTTAAAAGGTTGCCTTGGGCAGAAGTTAAGGCGATCGCGATAAAATCTAGACAATCTATATTTAATTTTCGTTTTTGGGTAATGCTAGCATAAGCACGTTTTGCTATAGGTAAAGCTGCAAGCCCTACTGTCGCTGCAATTATCGCCCTGGGGATGGGAAACCCCAAACCCAATAAAGCTAACATAGTTGCCAAAGCTGGCAATTTTAAATCAGCATCATCTGATTTTGTGACTTGCTGACTGTTGACTGTTGACTGTTGACTAAATTTAGCCTGATGCAGTAAACCTACCAGATAAGCTTGCATTAGCCTATTGTTGCTAGCAGATTGTTCATATCTAATAGCAACAGAAGCCGCCCAGGGATTAACCCGTACTTCCAATACGTGACAGTCAGATTCTAGTAATTCTTGCAGGCGTTGAGCATAATAGAGGTCATGGGCTACCAGGGGAACGCGAAATCTGATTCTGCCAGGAATTTTATGGACTACACTATAGTCAATTCCCGCGATGATATTTGATTTTAGAGCCACTTGCTTACTAATATCAGACTTGGTGGCGATCGTCATGATTTCCCCCTCATGATGGTGTAGCGACGTAATGAGTGGGATTTATCTTGGTAATGACTTCAATATCCCACGAAACAGTTATGCCATAGCAAGACTAGACCTACCATAGTTAAATCAAGTGCTTGCGAGGAATCTAACTGCGAACATAAGTATATTGAATACCCTTGAAAATTAATCTCTAATCAACGCAATTATTTTTAAAGATTAGCTTTAAGAGGATGTTTGAAAAGTCTTATGCTTGGTAGCAAAACATTTTATATCCCCTAAATCCCCCTTAAAAAGGGTGACTTTGATTCATTTTCCCCCCTTTTTAAGGGGGGTTAGGGGGATCAATGAGTGCTTAAAATCACAGCCAATCACTTTTCAAACAACCTCTAAAAACCGAAATCTTAATTTAGGTTAATAAAGTCACCTTGCCGCTAGCTAAATCATAACGACCACCAGCTATTTTGAGCTTACCTTCTTTGATTAAACCTCTCAAAATGGTCGAACTTTCTTCCAACTTTTCTGCCTGATATTGGACATTAGCAATAATAGAATTTTCCTCTAAATCGCCAGTTTTATTTCTGACCCTTTCTACAGCCGGCTTAATTTCTTCCACAAACACACCAATTCTCCCAGGAAGAGGGTCACCTTTCGTTGCGGCTATAACTGCACCACATCTTGCATGACCTACAACCACAATTAGTTGTGCGCCTAATACGGCTGTAGCAAATTCTAGGCTACCTATAGCAGTTTGGCTGGCAACATTACCAGCAACTCTGACAACGAATAAGTCTCCTAATCCTTGATCAAAAACAATTTCTGCCGGTACTCTCGAATCTGCACAGCCAAGTATAGCGGCAAATGGATATTGAGCAACGGCAGTTTCTTGTAAACGCAATCTTGACTGGTTAGGGTTGAGGCGTTTACCATCTACAAACCGCTTGTTTCCTTCTAGTAATCTAGCTAAAGCAGCTTGTGGATTAACTGGTTGTGGTTTCTCTGGATTAGTGGATGGTTGTTGAGCAACAGCAGGTTCTCCTTGCCAAAGTAAACTACCAACAGCACTAGCACCAATACCTACACCGCCGACACCTGCTAGTTTCAAAAAATTCCGTCGCCCAGCAAATCCATTAATTCGACTCATGATACACCTTATTTCAATTGGCAAAATTTCACTAAATTGCTGTTTGAATAACTCATGACTAAAGACCCTCAGACACTATCAAATTGATCGAGACAGCATCTTCAGGGCAATAAAAAAGTTACGAATTATTGCAACCTAGTGATATAAAGCTTTGTTATTCTTTGGAATATACCAAAATCAGGTCTAACAATTGAATAATCTTATGATTTGATAAAACTATCGTTATGCCAGACTTATATCTATGATTAGCGATCGCTGCTATACATACATATTTATGGACAAGAAATGATCAAAATATAAAATTATTAACTAAAAAGTGGAAATATTTTGGTATTGAAAGTTAGATAGTTCAATACCAAATACGGGGTGATGAATTAAGAAATTACTGAGACTATTCCGGTATCAATATCGTAAGCAGCACCAATAATTTGGACTGTACCTTTATTAATTAACTGTGCCAAAATAGTTGATTTTTGTTGCAGCTTTTCAGTTTGGTACTGGATGTTAGCAATCACAGCTGCTTTATTAACATCCTTGGCAATTGATGGTAATTTTGCCAAAGCCGGTCTAATACTCTCCGTCAAATAGCCAATTCTGCCTGGAAGCGGCTCATTTTTCACGCTGGCAGTTACAGCACCGCATTTTGTATGCCCTAAAACCAGAATCAACCGTGTATCGAGTACAGAAGTAGCATATTCCAAACTAGCGATCGCCATATCACTGGCAATATTACCAGCTACTCGCACCACGAATAAATCCCCCAGCCCTTGGTCAAAAACAATTTCCGCCGGGACTCTCGAATCTGCACAACCTAAAATAGCCGCAAAGGGATACTGTGCTTTGGCAATTGATTGTAAACGTTGCTGAGATTGACGAGGATACTTTGGTTTTCTGTTAACAAATCTTTGATTACCATCCAGTAAAAATTTTAAAGCTTGTTGTGGATTTACTGGATTCAGGTTAATTGATTTGATATCAGCAATAGCTGGTTCTTCTTTACCTACAGTCAAACTACCAGCACAAGCAGTAACCGCAACAACCAAACTCCCTGCGCCTGCTAACCCTAAGAAATTACGACGGCCAATAAATCCATTGATTCGACTCATTTCTTTACCTAACAACAGTTTGACTGTCATTAGAAAGATACCAAACTTAACAAAAGTGCAAGAGTACCTTTGCACACGCTTTAAGAGTTATTTAATTATTAGTTAATGAATTTTGAATTGGTATCATAGCTGTTCACGGTTGACAGTTCACGCTTAACTGTTAACTGTCAACTGTGAACAACCAACAATTGCCAGATTACATACTCCCCAGTTCAACTGTTCTTGACCCCAAACCATTTATCATACAGTGATTGATAAGTGCCATTTTCTTTGAGTTTCAGTAAGGCATTATTAATAGGTTTACGGTAGGGGCTATTATTAGGTAAAACAATACCGTAGTTTTCTTCGCGGAAGACACTGCCCACAACCTCTACTTTTCCCTGACCTTGATTAGCAGCATAGAACAGAAGTACAGGAGAGTCAAAAACAACAGCTTCAGCTTTTTTTGTTTCTAAAGCATCGTAAGCTTGCTCAATTTTGGGGACTTCTAAGACAGAAATTTTCTGCTGTTTTAAGTATGTTGCAGCTGTGCTGCCGGTTGTTGTTGCCACCACCCTGCCTGGTAGATCACTTACACTGTTGATATCTGCTTGTAACTGTTGCACAGTTAGCGAGGTGGTAGCAGCTGCTGTAAAGTAAGTGACAAATAGTACACCAATAAACATCCAAATAATAGCTAATATGCGACCGATGACTCCTTTGGGCATTTCGTCAGCTTGGGTTGCTAAGGTAGCAGCAGCCCACCAACAGGCTTTGAAAATCCCAGGAAAGTAGGATGAGGAAATCATACCTTCTTTTTGATGACGCTCAGATAACCAAATGACGTGTGCGGCTACGACAATAAGGAACAAAGCCAAGCCCAGCACTTGTAAGATCGTTGTCGAGAAAAATAGTGACAAAATATTAGGTGTGCCACTATTACTGAGTTTGGGATTACGTACCAAAATCTGTAATCCCCCACTAAACATGGGTAAGGAAAAGTCAAATTGTTGCTGACGTTCAGCTGTAATTGAGATGGCTGCAATCCCTGCATTGGCTTTACCATTCCGCACAGATGAGAGTAAATCAGCGACATTCGGATATTCTACGAATTTAGACTCTGCACCTATCTGGCTGGCAATACTGCGCCACAGGTCAATACTAAATCCTGATAGTTCGCCATTGTCATTAAATACGAAGGGGGGAATGGCTCTAGTAGCTACGACTAGGGATTTTTGATTGTCTGGTTCTTGGGACTGCACTGGATGAACAACCAGGAACAACAGTAAAATTCCGCATACCATTCCCAACCAGATATGGAGTTTCAGGAAACGTCTTATATTCCTAGCCGCGAGAAATTGAGAAAATCTTTGGGCGATCGCACTTATCATAAGTATTCTCTAAGATTTATATGCAATATCTATCATTCCCAATCCATGACAAATATTACATCCCACTTAGATTTCCCTAATGCCTTTTCCCTGCACCTAAGTATAGTTCAGCTACTTTGGGATCAGTTAATAACTCTTGTCCGGGGCCGGATATGGCATCACGTCCAGATTCTAGTACATAACCACGGTCTGCCATTTCTAAAGCTTTACGGGCATTTTGTTCGACTAGGATAATTGCTGTTCCCTCTTGATTGATTTGTTTAACTTGCTCAAATACTTGTGTTACTAAAATTGGCGATAAGGCAGCAGATGGTTCATCTAACACCAGCAAACTAGGTTCTAACATTAAAGCTTTGCCCATTGCCAACATCTGACGTTCTCCACCGGAGAGTGTGCCTGCGCGTTGACGACGGCGATCGCTTAATCTAGGAAACATCGCAAATATTTTGTCTTTCAATGGTTGCAGGGAATCATTGCGGATAAACGCCCCCATCTCTAAATTTTCTTCCACACTCAGGGATGGAAAGACATTGGCAATTTGCGGCACATAACACATTCCCAAGCGGACGATTTGATTCGATTTCAGTCCAGCAATATTCTTACCTTTGAAAGTAATTTTGCCTGTATGGGGTGTCAAAAGTCCAAAAATAGTTTTTGCTAAGGTAGATTTACCAGCACCATTTGGGCCAATTACTGTCACTAATTCCCCTGATTCAACTCGAAAATTCACCCCCTGCAATATGTCTACATCTTTGATGTATCCTGCATGGACGTTTTCAACTTCTAGCAGAGGAGTAAAATTTTGTGCTGAACCTGACATAAAATCCTTAATTCTGAAAATCACAAAACATAAGCTGTTACGCATTTAAATTGTATATTCCGCACTCAGGTTGTCAAAAGTCCACAGTCCAAGCTAGCCTTTGACTCTGGACTCTTGACTATGGACAGCCCTGACGCAAGAATATTGGATTTAGGTGCGTATCACCTTAGGCATTCAACCTATGTTTTACAAAAACTCAATTATAATTTATCCGAAATTAGGCAATTTTCTTCTTTTTCCCAATACATCTTGTTAAGTAGAGTCCTATTAAAGACAAAGCCCCTAAGCTAGCAGGTTCAGGAACAGTAGTTGTGCTACTGATTGTGCCAATAGCCGTCACTTGACCTCTTACCTGCTCACCATTATTACCTACCTCCCCAATGTAAAGATACAATGGGCTAGCTGTTGAGATTCTTTGGGTGAGTTGAAATAAAATTTCCCCACCTACGCCTAAACTGAGAAATCCCCTGGCTGTATTATCAGTTATGGCATTGGCATCAAAGCTACCTAGTGTAGCAATACTGTTATCAACTTCACCGTCTTTACTACCAAATAAATCGTTACCAGCAAAATAGTGGGCATAAATTGAAGTGCCAGGATCACGTTTAGTTCCAGGGGAAAAAATGGTTTGCGGTGGAGTAAAATCAAACACATCTAACCCAGGAAGGGTTTTGACATCTTCAGCATTTGTAATCAACCTGTCACTGATTTTAATTGCATCCAAATCAAAACCGCTAAATTTACCAGGAGAACCTGCGGATATACCTATAATGTCACTGATTTTAATTGCTGTAATATCAAAGCCAACCATTGAAAGATCGGCTCTATATATACTAGTTGAAGCTTTATTTAATGGATTGACATTAATTGTTCCCGCTAAAGATGTAAAACTCAGATCAAAACTAGCGGCTGTGGCGCTTTGTGACGACAGCAAGTTAATAGCTACACAGGACAAGCTGAAAACGCAGAGATGAACACTAGGTAAGATACTGAGCCTTTTCATAAATTATCGTTATCATTTCTTGATAAATACGGATGTCTACAACTCTGCCTGAAATAATAGTTTAGGGAATACTGAGGATTGAGTAGCTAGATGGCTTCTCATCTTCACAATAAATTTAGCAACCTTTCATATTGTTTTGGTATTTGATTTAGAATTCTGTACATTTACAGAAAAACAGGCAACCTTCAAGTTTGAAAGATGCCTGTTTGCTTAAGTATGTTCCCTGAATAAATAACCGAAATTACGGAGTTTTCTGCAAATCTGGTCTTTCTTCTGGCACGATCGCCTTTTCTACAGGGCATACTTGTAGACAGATACCACAATCAATGCAAGTGGAAAAATCAATCCAGTACCAATCTGTTCCCTTGACATTTTTACCAGGGCCTTCATGAATACAAGCCACTGGACAAGCATCTACGCAGTCGGCAACACCTTCACAGACATCAGTAACAATAGTGTGTGGCATATTCTCGCTCCCCTCTCTTTTTCATTGGTCATTAGTCATTGGTCATTGGTCATTGGTCAAGGGTCTGTCTTCGGTACGCTCTGCGAACGTAGAGAAGACGGCGACTGCCTCACAGCCAACAGCAATTAGTTAGGTTGCAATTATTGCTGTGGACTATTGACTCTGGACTATTGACTCACCTTTTCAATTATTAGTGATCCGTCGGCCTTGATCCAAGCGATTTGAGCAATACTGCGATCGCGGGCATATTGTTGAATAGCTGGTATATCTGTGCCACTCAAGTCTAATTCTACTCTAACTAAATCAGGAGATTCACGTAGTTTTTGAGCGTAAGCAAAAGCCGCACTATGGGCTTTTGGGTTTTCTGGCACGACTAACCAATCACTAGCCGGGGTTTCTTGTGGTAATTGCTGTGTAGTTAAAAGAACTTGGTATAAGTCTTCAATATTCAGGACAAATCCAATCCCCGGAATATTTTCCCCTTGGGGATGATACAACCCTAAAAGCTGGTCGTAGCGTCCACCACGCCCTAAAACCCTTGCTTGTGAATCGGTATTATTGACAATCTCAAAGACAAGACCAGTGTAGTAGTCTATGGTTTGAATCAGACTCAGGTCGAGAATGATCGGAAATTTACCCCCAGATTCTAATAACTCTACTAGAGACTGGAGGTTATTAACCGCCTCTTGCTGTTCTGCATCTAAATTGAGACTACTGACTTTCTGCAACACATCGGCGCTGTTTCCTCGCAAATCCAGCATGATTCTGGCACGTTCGCGCAGTTCGTCAGTTAAGGGGAGAGTGTCGATGGTAATGCGGTCAAGGTGAGCGATCGCACTACGAACTTTAGCACGTAAATTGATGGGAAAAGCATCTAAAAGCGATCGGGTGATTCCCGCTTCACCTAAAATTAAATGCCAATCTTGTAAACCCAGTGCTGTCAAACAATTACCCGCCAACAGCAACACTTCCGCATTTGCTAACAGTCCACCGACACCCAACAATTCCACACCAGCTTGATAAAACTCTTGCTGGCGATTGTGCCTATTTTCCCAGATGCGACGAAAGACGTTGGCATTGTAATAAAGGCGCTGGGGATGACGCAGATTTGTCATGCGTGTAACAACAGCACGAGCAATAGAAGCTGTCAACTCTGGACGCAATCCCAACTCTTCATCTTCAGAATTTTGTAGTTGAATCACCATCTGACGTTGAATTGCTTCACCCGCCATCAAGGTATCCATGCGTTCCAGCGTTGAGGTTATGATTCTGTGATAACCCCAACGGTGAAACACTTGTTGTAACTTATCTTCAATCCAGCGTTTTTGAGCCACATCTAAAGGTAATAAATCCCTGGCTCCCGCTGCTGGTTGATACACCATTCATCCTCCGTTATGTGATTCCCCACGCTGATTGGAACGCGGCTAGAAATATTTGTCTTCAGCACCTTGTGGTTGGTAGTGAATTTGCTAGTAGCGCGTCAATGTCAGCTCGTGTATCGTCCCATCCCGCAGGTTAGGGGCAAACTTCCCCCATTATGCAATCGCACTTAGGGTGAGTCGCTGACTATTTTTTCTTCCCACCAAACAAGCCACCAAACAAACCACCTCCAGATTTATCTGGCTGTTTATCGCCATTACTGGAAGGTGCATTGACATTAGAGCTACCAGATTGTTGACCTAGAGCCTTATCTATTTTAGGTTTCCATGTCAACGCTGTTTGATCATTGGGGTCTAATTTTAGGGCATTATCGAAATGAATTTTCGCCATTTTCAGCTTATTTTGCTTCAGATATACAAAAGCCAGCAAGCTGTGACAACGGCTACTCTTAGGAGCTATCTTCAGCGCATCTTTCAACTCTACTTCAGCTGGGGGGAATTGGTTCTTGTCAATCAAAGTTTGAGCGCGGCGTAAATACTGGTCAATAGAGGAATCTTCTTTTGGTGGTTCTGGTGGGGGTGGTGCAGAGGTGTTGCTTGGCTGAGTAGGAGTTGAGCTAACTGTGGATTTAGCGGTTGGTGCTGCTGCGGCTAGAGCTTTCCCCGCAGTCCGCATCAAGTAAACTAAATTCAACTCGCTAATTTGGGAAATGATGGGAATTGATTCTTTCAGCGAGTTATATTGAGTTTCCCCCATTTTAGCGATCGCACTTTTATAAAGTAGATCAAAATTGGGGGCAGATGCTAACTGTTTAGCTAAATCAGTAGTCAATTCAATAGAAGCCGATTCCTGTAATAAACGCTTACCTATTTGGGATAAAACAATAATGTGTTCGGAACGAGTTCGTTCTGCTGATAGAGTCTCATAAGCTGGGTTCACCAACTTTGATAATAATTCGCTAGCTAATTTTTTTTCTGTGTCGGTGACAATAGCACTGCTATCAGGGTGTAAATGGCGAGCAATTGTCAGATATCGCTTGCGGATTTCTTTATTATCCGCATCAACAGCTACACACAAGATTGCGTGATGGTCTATGAAATCATATTTAAATAATCCACGATCTATTCTCAAAGACATATAGCGGTTTTGCACCAAGGAAGGCGTAAGATTTTTTCTAGTTTACTGCGCTTGATCGGGTAAACGTCAGTGGTATACAGAAATTATTTACTACTCTTTGGTAAATCTTTATCTATTAAGGAGTCAGGAGGCAGGAGGTAGAATACAGAAGCCAGGAGGCATGGTGTAACGGACAGAAAATTTAGGTTTACCTCAGTAATTTTGCGTATAAACGATGTGAGTTAAACCGTAGCCATCGGCAATTACCAATTACCAATTATTCCCAAGCCGATAGCGGTGGCACTTGCATTAATGCCCGACTCAAATTGTCATGAATAGAACCATTGGTTGCAAGAATTCTGCCAGTGGCAATTTTTAGAGGAGTACCATCATAGGCAGTCACTTTGCCACCAGCTTCCTGTAATAGAATCACCCCAGCGACAATATCCCAAGGTGATATTCCCCGTTCCCAATAACCGTCCACACGGCCACAAGCTACATGGGCTAAATCTAAGGCTGCTGAACCGCTACGCCTTACGCCTTGGGTGAGATGAGTGAGGTGACAAAATTCCGCATAGTTATTATCTGGTGTTTCCCGGCGATCGTAGGCAAATCCAGTTACCAACAAGCTTTTACTCAATTCTGAAGTATCAGAAACCTTGATAGGACGACGATTGCGTGTTGCACCCAAACCAGCAGCCCCCCGGAATAACTCATCATGAAATGGGTCGTAAATTACGCCAACCTGGGGTACACCGTTAATTAATAACCCAATAGACACACAAAAAGCTGGGTATTGGTGCGCGTAATTAGTTGTTCCATCTAAAGGATCGATCGCCCAAAGATATTCATTATCTTGATTCCCCAACTTTCCCGATTCCTCAGCCAAAATGGAGTGTTGAGGAAAGTGGCGACGAATAATTTCTAAAACTACCGCTTCTGAAGCTTTATCGGCGGCGGTAACTAAATCACCAGGACGACCTTTTTCTGTAACTGCATCCTCTAACTTACCCAAGTAACCCTGTAAAACCGCACCCGCAGCCAAGGCGGCTTCTGTCGCAATATCGAGAAAAATTTGTAAATTTGTCATTAGTCAATAGTCAGTTGTCAATAGTCAATAGTCAATAGTCAACACTTTTCTTTTCCCCCTGCTCCCTGCTCCCTGCTCCCTGCTCCCCAGCCTCCTATGTCCTAACGATTCAGGCGACGAAACTCAGTAGGTGTTTGACGCATGGGTTTATCTGGACTCCAAATACCTTGACCCATGATTCTTGCCCATTGTTGGGCGCGTTCTAGACGCTGATCGTATTTGTGGTTAGGCGATCGCTCTACAAACAAAGCATACCCTTGTTTAACTACTTGTTCATTTAATAACTTGTCATCTTTCCACACGTAAGCCAATGTCCGACCAATTGTGTCTTTGGCTTCAATATCAAACTCCAACATTACAGGTTTGTCTAAATCGCCTATGGATTTTTCTAAAAATTCCTTAGACTGATTGCCCCAAGGACGTTGGCGCAAATCTGGTGCATCCACGCCAATTAATCGCACTTGAGAAATTAAATTTGGTTGTTCCGCCATACCCACAACTTCCAGAGTCTGGCCACTCACCACCCGCGCGATCCTGACCTGAGTTGACGTTGTGGCAGGGTTTTTGGCTTGACAACTCACCAGCAGTAACAAACAGGCAAACATGGCAAGTTTTTGCACCCAGGTGGGGAGGCGCGGGGAGTGGGGTAGCGTGCAGGTGGAGAGAAGGAAGCTTTCCCCCCTGCCCCCTGCCCCCTGCCCCCTGCCCTCTGCCCTCTGCCCCCTGCCCTCTGCACCCTGGTTCTTCATCTTGCTTTTAATCTTCATCTAAGGGTAAACCGGCTTTCACTCTTCCCTTGGCAAAATAGCGCCCAAACTGAAGCTCATAAACTTCATCTTCGTCTTGTGTTTCTACTTCCAAATCAGAACGGGCATAACTGACGCATAACAAAGCATAACCTTGACGACGCAACTCTAGGGATAGTCCCACTGCCTCTGGTTGATAAATGTCACCAGATACCACCTTGACAGCACAAGTGGTGCAAGCCCCATTGCGACAAGAAAATGGCAATTCCACCCCTTGTTGTTCGGCCGTGTGTAAGATATATCGGTCTTCTGGTACTTTTAGGGTATACTGTTTGCCAGTGGCGCGATCGCGTACTTTAACTGTGTGTGTCTCGGACATCTTGATTCGGGATTTTGATTGGGACTTTCAGATTGCTCTAAAAAATTTCTTTCTTTATCTTTGCATTTTTTAGAGTTTCAGCGTACAATAGTAAATCGTGACATCTGGAGAGATGGCCGAGTGGTTTAAGGCGCAGCACTGGAAATGCTGTAATGCGGAAACGTATTCTAGGGTTCAAATCCCTATCTCTCCGTTACTCAGCCTAGTCTAAATATATAGTTTTAGCCCAAACTCTACCAATAGTTGGGTGAAACAAATTCTTAGATATTACTAATATTTAATTTAAAACAACCGCTTGCTGGGGATTGGGAATCGGTCAAGTTTGATATTGATCACAATTCGATAGACAACCCAAACACTCTTAGAGGATGTCTAGTCAGTAGGGGCGGGTTTATGAAGATCAGTGTTAGGCGCTAATTTCCCAGATGATTGGTCACAAAATAAATATCCTCGCTCCTAACGCACCATGCGTGAGGCGGTGCGTTACGGCTAAATTTTCTTGTCTTTCAGTCCCAAATCCTTTCATAGCCGTAACACACCCTACTTAAGATTTACTTTATAAATAGTCTCTAACAACTGACAACTAACAACTAACAACTAACAACTAACAAATGAATACAACTAAAAAAATTGCTGTAGTTACTGGCGGAAACCGTGGTTTGGGATTTGAAGCCTCCCGCCAATTGGCTAAAAAGGGATACCTGGTAGTTCTCACTAGTCGGGATGAAGCTAAAGGGAAAACTGCGGCTGGAAAATTACAAGCTGAGGGTTTAGATGTGGTTGCTTATCCTCTTGATGTCACAAGTGAGAAAAGTAGTCAGCAGTTGGCTAAATTTATCCGTGATGAGTTTGGCAAAGTAGATATTTTGATTAATAATGCAGCCATATATATTGATTCCCAAACAGGTAATAACAACATTTTTCATACAAAAATAGAAACTTTACAGCAAACAATGGATACAAATGTTTATGGAGTTTTGCGAGTAACTCAGGCATTAATACCCTTAATGCAAGAACAAAACTATGGTCGAATTGTGAATGTTTCTTCCGGCGCTGGACAGTTAACTGATATGGGTTCAGGTATACCCACATATCGCATTTCCAAAACAGCCTTAAATGCACTGACGCGAATTTTTGCCAATGAATTAAAAGGGACGAATATTTTAGTTAATTCTGTGTGTCCTGGTTGGGTTAAAACTGATATGGGTGGGCAAGATGCACCACGAACCCCTGAAGAAGGAGTTGATACAATTGTCTGGCTAGCAACTCTTCCTGATGGTGGTGCGTCTGGTGGTTTCTTCCGCGATCGCCAATCAATAGATTGGTAATGAAATATGAGGAATTAAATATGATTATTAAATATATTTAAGTATTTTTAGGTTGTGCAATCCCCATAATTTTATCTATTGGCATGATTGATTGATCCCATAAATCCCCAATTATCTGTAAGTCTTAATGCAGTGGTGATCATGCTTATGAGAGACTCTAAAAACTAAATAAAAATGTGTGTCTTGATACAATACTTTTAAGATAGCTGTTATATGCTTTCTAAGCCCTTTACTTTTACCCTAATTGCGGAATTTTCCGCTTAATCAACACCAGAGTGTTGGGAATTATGACTAACTAAGTGCAGTTTGAGCTGATTAAAAGCAAGGATTGTGAAGAGAGTTAGGTTTTTTCCTCCGCCCTGGTGATTTATTTATGTGGGCTAGAGGAAAATTATAACAGCACTTTTTTGACGCACATAACCGAAAAGCTAGCCACTCACATTACAATCAATGTGCTGGAGTTACAATTTTGATAGTTTTTTCGTCCTGTGCTTACCCCCGTGTTATCAACAATCAATGTACTAAAGCAAACTACCAGTGAGGCTTGGATAGAACAAGCGATCGCTAACTTAGATATCATATTGCTTGACCACTCCCACTGCGAACGCAAAGCGGCGGGTGTGGCGTTAAATTTTATGTTTCGCTACCCATCCAATACCAAAATGGTAAGGGAATTAACAGCGATCGCCCGTGAAGAATTAGAACATTTTGAACTAGTAAATCAGTGGCTAGAACGTCGCAATATACCCCTAGCACCCCTACCCCCGCCTCCCTATGGCGCTGGCTTAAAAGCGGCTGCACGTACCAACGAACCCGAACGCTTTTTAGATTCCTTACTTGTGACTGGTTTAATCGAAGCACGAAGTCACGAACGCTTAGGCTTATTAGCGACACACTGTCCCGAACCAGAACTAGCCAAGTTTTATAAAGGTTTGATGGCCTCAGAGGCGCGACACTTTGGTACATATTGGGTTTTAGCGGCTACTTACTTTGACCGGGAAATTGTTAGTCAAAGGCTCGATGAATTAGCTATTGTTGAAAGTGAGTTACTAGAAAATTTACACCCAGAACCTAGAATTCATAGTTAGTATAATCACTCATAAATATGCAGATACAGTTAACACATATCAGGTTGCTTGTCTCCAACTACAAAGATTGTTTTTTGTTCTATCGGGATGCACTCGGATTCTTTATCGATTGGGGCGATGAAAATAGTGGTTATGCTGAGTTACATACCGGCGACTATATTAAGTTGGCTTTGTTTAGAAAAGAGTTAATGGCAGAAGCCGTTCCCAGTGCTTATCAACCTTCGGCGATTGAATGTCAGAACAAAGTAGCTTTAGTTTTCGCTGTAGATAACGTAGATGAGTTTTATTATCATCTTAAAGACCACAATGCCATTATTGTGACTCAACCTCTAGACCGTCCAGAATGGGGTTTAAGAACAGCACATTTCCGCGATCCTGATGGTAATTTAATTGAAATTTTTAGCAATATGAGCAATGTTAATTAACATTATTTGCTAGTTATTAATTGAATAGTATCTGTAGGGTGGGCAATGCCCACCAAAACCATGAGCCGGTGGGCATTGCCCAACGCCACTTGCGCCAAGCAGGGAAACCCTTTCAGCAGTTACTCCACTTGGGGAAACCCCAAGACCGTACTGCTTCACCAACGCAGTGGCTCCCCTACGTATATTTCAAAAATCAAGTATGAGTCCTATAGTTATTAATTGAATAGTGGTAATGGGTAATAGGTGATTGCTAATAATTTATGATTTATATGATGAATTAGTCCGATCGCCTCTATCGTCATAACTGCAACGACTGTTGTCTTGCATAGATAAAATCCATGCTTTGCAAGTGTCACCTGAGCTAGAATCAACAGGAGAAGCTATATGCTGGGTAAATTGGGAATAGATCCAGAAGACTTTTCTGTAAAAACCTGACCCACAAACGGTAATGAACAGCTACTATCAAGACTTCTTAATTCGTAACTGGCAAAAAGGCGATCGCACTAAAGCTGCCGCAGTCATCAGTTACGTATTATCAGAATATGGTTTAGGTTGGGAACCCAAAGGTGCAGACCGCGATGTGTTGCAAGTAGAAGAATGTTACTTAGCAACCGGAGGTGAGTTTTGGGTAATTGAACACCAAAGCCAAATAGTAGGTACTGGGGCATACTATCCTGTAAATCGCGGGGAAAAGGCTGTAGAAATCAGGAAAATGTATCTGTTACCCAGTGTTAGGGGTTTGGGTTTGGGGAAATATTTGTTACAACAGTTAGAAGCAGCGATCGCCTCTCGTGGTTTTCAAGAAATTTGGATTGAAACAGCCAGTGTTTTGGTAGAAGCAGTCAAGCTATATGAAAATCATGGCTACCAACCAGCCACGGGAGTGGAAACAGCGCGGTGCGATCGCGTCTATGTCAAATTCCTCAACTAGCTTTAAATGCCAACATGGAATCAACGCTTTCAAGGTCTGCTTGACCTGTTTTTGCAATCTAACTGTCCTCTGTGTCAAAGACCTACATCTACTGAATTGTGTCCTAACTGCACCAAACAGTTACAAAAATGCCATCACACACACCCTGATGAGTTGTGGAAACAGCCAATACCAGTATTTAGCTGGGGCTTGTATGGTGGTACTCTCAAACGAGCGATCGCACTGATGAAGTACGATAATCAACCCCAAATTGCCCGTCCTTTGGGACAATGGCTAGGAGAAACTTGGTTGTTACATTCTCTTCATCAAACAACACAAATTGTAGTTGTACCAATCCCACTCCACCCCAGTAAGCAAAAACAAAGAGGATACAATCAAGCAGCCTTAATTGCCCAAAGCTTTTGCCAAACAACTGGACTAAAATTGAAACTAAATGGTTTGGCGAGAGTGCGCGAGACAACAGCGCAGTTTGGTTTATCAGTATCTGAACGAGAAAATAACTTGGCTGAAGCTTTTGCGATTGGGCAAGATTTTCGTCATAGCTGCCCAAAAACTCCAGTATTGTTAATAGATGATATTTACACCACTGGTGCTACTGTTAAATCTGCCGTGCAGATACTTCGTCAAAATGAAATTACTGTCTTAGGGTTAGCAGCTACAGCCAGTGCTGTAAAAAATAGATACATCAAAAATTAATGGCAAGCTATCTCTGGGAAATCTATAATTAACCAAACCACCCAATTGTTGTGGGAACATCACTTACAATGATCAGTAAATTTCTGACTAAAAATTTCACAAGAATAAATATATTTCCCGCTACCTTAATGGCAATTGCCATCAGTACAACACCAGCATTTGCTCAAAGTAAGCTGTACAGTCCTATCTTGTTGACTGACTTTAAAGAACTTTCTGATTCGCTTTCAGATAAAGACATTCCCACTGGTCAGGGTGGATTTGCCCGTGACTATGCAGTCAAGCTAAATAAGGGTGATAATCTAGCAGTTGATTTATCCTCGGAAAGTTTTGACAGTATCATCACACTACTAGCACCTGATGGCTCAACGCTAGCAGAAAATGATGATGGCCCCGATGGCACTAGTAATTCCCTACTGTTTACCCGCATCAATGAAACAGGGACTTTTATTGTTCGTGTTCGGTCTTTTGGCGAAACTGGCGTAGGGCCTTTTAAACTCAAGGTGACTAAGTTGCAACCAATGAAATAAATAGCAAAATCATACTAATTTGTAATTAAGAAAGATTGGTATGAGGTGTTAATTGCAGATGTTACATCAAAAAGGCTCAAGCATTCTTGCTTGAGCCGATATTAGTAATAAGTTCTGTTCAAAAGGAGCATTAAAATTTTAGGGGGTTAAGAGGTAGAAATAACTACTTCTTCATTCCCGGTTCTCCAGTTCAAATCTATATTTTCTTAATAACGGTTACGGAAGTTGTTGTTGCTGCGATTGCCGCCAAAGGAACCCCTAGAACCGCCTCTGTCTTCTCTGGGTTTCGCCTTATTTACTTTAAGGTCGCGTCCCATCCACTCAGCACCGTCAAGTGCTTCAATTGCTGCTGTTTCTTCTGCATCACTACTCATTTCCACGAAGCCAAAGCCGCGTACACGGCCGGTTTCACGGTCTACAGGTAGCTGAACCCGCTTTACAGAACCATATTCTGCAAATACGGCGTTCAAGCTTTCTTCTGTAACGTCGTAAGAAAGATTGCCAACATAAATAGACATATTATTGTCTCCAAAATCAGAAGTGTCTAGGGATTGAGATTTCGGAGAAATGTCTGTAAATACCAAAAGGGAAAAGCCTGTCAATACTCAAAACAAACGCGGTCGCCGAATTAATTCTCATCTCTTAGTATGACATAGCAACACAAAATCAGGGGAAGTTAACAGAAAAATTTTAAATGGCTTCGATAACTAGGCGATCGTTGAGAGGTTGGACTGGACGTGCGTTTTGGGGAAACGTTTGACTAAACTGAGCTATCTGTGCAGGAGAGGCTTCGATAGGAGTTGCCATCACGCACCAGAGAACATTTTCTGAACAAGGTGGGGTTGTGAGAGAGCCAGAATAAGTAAAAAATCTGCGTTGTGCTGGGAGAAATTGAGAAACATCTATATTTATATCCGCTATTTGCTTTTCTGTTCCTTGCTTTTGAGGTATGGCATCCCAGATAATTTGCAGCGTGGGGTTAAATGCTCCTGCTTGCAAGAAAATACCCATAACGGCTAAGTCACCAGATTTACTCCGGTGAACTAAATGGAGTTCCATATCGTATAATTTTCCATCAACTCGATGTTCGCTGAAGTGATGAAAGTGGAACTGAAGTAGCTCAAATTTTTGGTGAGCATACTTAAGATAACTGCCTGGTGGATAGTTGACTTGGACGGTTTTACCGTTGTTTATTAGGTGTAATGCCGTTGGCTGATAATTGACAACTAACAAATCTTGACTGCTGCTGTGGACATCTTTCACATCTGCAATCTGCAAATCAATCGGCGTTTGTTTTCTGCCTATTTGGCAAAGCGCAAAGTCAGGGGAAAGCTCACCCCAATGCTCTGGGCCTACTTTGCCGATATATCCCCAGTTGACTGTTGTTGCCCTAGCTGGAGATGTGACACAACTGGAAAATGAGGTTCCTAAGACACTCATACCCAATAATTTCAGTAGTTGCCTTCGATGTAAAGTACTACTCATTTTCCTGCGGTTGAAACATACTGTGATATTAAACTAAACGCTGCAAACGACTGAGACGTTCTGAATAATTTCTCAGGACATTGAGAGCAAACATTGGTGTTTCTTGGACAGCGAATAAGAACCTTTTCTCATCTAAGTAAGCTAGTTGACAATCAGTTTGAGCGATCGCTGTATAATTCCGATGATTCACTCCTACTAATATACCTGTACCAAATATTTCCCCAGCCTCGATTGTTTCTATAACCTTACCATTGATCAATAAATCAACGGCTCCTTTTACAATACCGTACATATAATCACCCGCTTGTCCTTCTTCAAAGATGACCTGTCCTGCTGAAAATACTTGAGGATTGGGTTGCTTTTGAAAGATGGCGATCGTCACTACAGGATTTAACATAAGCACAAACCTAGATTTTTATTGTTAGCTCCAGCCTTTGGACAGGCAATATCAGAGCCGGGAAAATTATACTACTTTGCCTTGAAGCATCAGCCCCGGAATATTTTTATATGTATCTAACTTCAGTGTTTTTACTGTATTAAATTTGATAAGTACGGAAGCGGATTTGTGGCAATTTGGCAGTCAAAAGACTTTAAACGCTGTTATTTTTTATATATGCAAGGAGTGTAGCAGAAGTTAGCCCAATCTAACAGTTAGGCTGACTTCTGCGCCTTTACTAACATCAATGAATTTTAGATTTTAATATTTTTTATTTGCTAGTTTATGACTGTGGGTCGCAGCGAATTTCAATCATGAAGCCGTCGGGGTCGTAGAAGTAAACGCCTCTACCAGTAGGACGAGTGACGGGGCCATGAGCGATCGTAATTTGATTTTCTCGCACAACTGCCACGGCTTGCTCAAATAACCCAGGATCAATATCAAATGCTAGATGGTATGCTCTAGTAAAACTTTGTTCTGGGTCTGGGTTTGGTGGTGTTAATTCAGGTGTCCAGAATAAGTCTAGAATTGTACCGTCGGGGGTGGCGAAGTTAGCAACTTTTCCACTAGCGACAAGTTCCACCAAAGTGGCTGGTACTTCATCACCTGTGAGTTCATGTAATCCCAGGATAGTACCGTAAAAATGGCGAGAAGCCTGCATATCTTTAACATTGAGAGCAATGTGATGCACTCTCCGCAGATTACCCGGTGATAGTACGCTGTTTAGGGATTGAGGAGTAGTTACCATAGCAGCAGAAATTTCCCTACATGGATGGAAGTGTAACTATATTTTGAGAGTTTATTATCCATGATAAAAAACAATCATGGCTTTTGATTATTCTTTAGACTATAAAAATCTCGACTTTCGCCAACATCCTGAACTCTATCGAGTTGGCAAAGGTGAACAGGGTGTACTTTTAGTTGAGCCATATAAATCAGAAATTCTTCCCTACTGGCGATTTAAAACACCTGATATTGCTAGGCAATCTAGTGAAAAAATCTACGCAATTTTTCTTGATTATTTAGACAAAGATGATTTTGTTGGTGCGGACATGGCAAGAAAGTTTTTGCAAATGGGATATACGCGATCGCGCCGTTATGCTAATCATAAAAGTGGGAGGAAGTATAAGCAGCAATCTTCAGAAAAAACTCATGATAAGAGAGAAATTTTACCCTATGATGTAGACCCCCTCAAAGCTGAATCAGCAGCAATATTTAAAACTAAGTGGCTAGCAGCAAAAACAAATGATAAATATCTCCAGCTTTTAGCTAAACATAAACAAATGTACGAAATGACTTAGTTTTTTGTTGAAAAGTATCACAATTATAATTTCTGTAAAATTTGGTTTAAAATATTTTTTTTTACTAATAAAGATACAGAGGCGCAAAGAAAACAATATTCTTTATTTTTGTAACAAAACTGTGTTTAATGGCTAAACTAATTACTTCTACACAACGACTCGGCAGACAGTTGATGGACTGGTTGCTGGAAGAAGATAGACAAGAGAAAGAAGGCCCTTACCGTAAGGAAGAAGCCCACCGCAAGCATTCCTGGTGGCAGGTCATGTGTTTGACTGGCGTAGATTATTTTTCTACCCTTGGTTATCAACCAGGTATTGCGGCACTAGCAGCCGGCGCTCTTTCTCCGATAGCGACGCTGATTTTAGTTCTACTAACACTTTTTGGTGCATTGCCCATTTATCGTCGCATTGCTAGTAAAAGTCCACATGGACAAGGATCTATTGCCATGTTGGAGCATTTGCTTTCTTGGTGGCAAGGCAAATTACTCGTATTGTGCTTACTCGGTTTTGTGGCGACAGACTTCATCATTACGATTACTCTCTCGGCTGCTGATGCTACAGCCCATATCATCGAAAATCCCCTCGTCCCAAATCTATTTCATCATCAAAGCATTCCCATCACTCTTGTACTAGTAGCATTACTAGGGACGGTTTTTTTGAGAGGTTTTCGAGAAGCAATCGGTATTGCCGTCGTTTTGGTAAGCGTATATCTGCTGTTAAATTTAATTGTAATTGGCGTTGGCTTGTATCAAGTTCTCATTTACCCATCAGCGATCGCTAATTGGCAAACGGCAATTTTTGCCCGTCACTCAAATTTTTTCGTCGTCATCGGCCTATCTATGTTGTTATTCCCCAGGTTGGCACTGGGTTTATCAGGCTTTGAGACTGGCGTTACCGTTATGCCTCTGGTACAAGGTAGTAGCAGTGATACACCCCAACACCCTAGTGGACGTATTCGCAATACTCGCAAGTTACTAACGGCGGCGGCGGTAATTATGAGTTTCTTTTTGCTTACCAGCAGCTTTGTCACAACTTTGTTGATTCCCGCAGCCGAATTTGCTACAGGCGGCAAAGCCAATGGACGCGCCTTAGCTTATCTGGCACATCTATATTTAGGTAACAGCTTTGGCACAATTTATGACCTCAGCACAATTTCCATTTTGTGGTTTGCAGGTGCATCCGCAATGGCGGGACTACTCAATATTGTGCCTCGCTACTTGCCACGTTATGGTATGGCTCCCAATTGGGCATTAGCAGCAAGACCTTTAGTTTTAGTCTATACAGCGATCGCCTTTGTCGTCACAATTATCTTCCGCGCCAACGTGGAAGCCCAAGGGGGAGCTTACGCCACAGGTGTACTAGTTTTAATCAGTTCCGCCGCCTTTGCTGTCACTCTTTCTGCCCACCGTCAAAGATCCACAAAAGGCCAATTTCTGTTCGGTAGCATCACCCTAGTATTTATATATACGACTATCGTCAATATTATTGAAAGGCCGGAGGGTATTAGAATCGCTGGTTTCTTCATCAGCGCCATCATTTTTACTTCCCTAGTTTCCCGCGTTTGGCGGTCAACAGAATTGCGCGTAGAGCAAATCGAAGTTGATGAACTGGCTCATCAATTTATTGTTGAAGAAAGTCAAGGTGCAATCCGCCTGATTGCCAATCGATTGAATGATGGCGATGAACAAGAGTATTTTTTAAAAGAGACAGAGGTACGTGAAGACAATCACATTCCACCCACCGATCCCATCCTGTTCTTAGAGATTATTGTCTCCGATGCTTCCGATTTTGCCGATGTCATCAAAGTCAAAGGCGTGCAAGTCGGAGCTTATCGCATCCTCCGAGCTGAGAGTGCAGCCGTACCCAACGCCATTGCAGCTCTACTTTTATATATACGTGACCAAACAGATAAAATTCCTCACGCTTATTTCGGTTGGGTAGAAGGAAACCCCATCCAATATTTGCTACGTTTCATCCTGTTTGGTGAAGGTGATATTGCTGTAGTCACCCGTGAAGTTCTACGCCGTGCAGAAAAGAATCCCCACAGAAGACCAGCCATTCATGTTGGGGGTTAAAAGAGGGTGTGAGGGTGTGAGGGTGTAAGGGAAAGAAAGAGTTATCACTAAACCCCTAAACCCCTGTACCCCTAAACCCCTAAACCCCTATTTCCAACTTCCTGGGAACCGTCTCCAGTTGAGTAACCGTCATAGGCGGGAAGAGAAGAACCATCAGGAGTAATGTGTCATGAGTTTCTAATTGTCATCTCTCCCCGAAAAGTAAATCTTGCTCCCGTATGCTTACCCTTTTCATTCTGGTGTAACGTGGTTAACAATAGGTTGAACATATTTTAAGGGATTCAACCTTATGCCGAGAACTCCAAACGAATACGCCGTACACATGATGCTGGAAAGTGGTCATCGAGAAGAAGTACGGTTTCCCACTATTCAGGAATTCCAAAAATGGTATAGTGGCGAACTAGTACCCAAATCTGGTTCTAGTGACTTTATTAGCGTACCCATCAAGAATATTCAAGGGGAGTATATGGTTGTGCGCCCTTCCCGGATTGTAGCGATCCGAGTAGAACCTGTTTTTAGTTCTAGTGTTGAAAGATTCAACTAAATGATGAGAAAAACCCTTGCTTTGTTTTCCTTGAGTCTGGGAATTGCTTTGGTAAATCCGATCGCAGTAGCCCAGGTGATTGATGTCCCGTCACCACTCCCTAGCAATCCTGAACTACCTTCGCCTGTAACTCGGACTCCCCTGAAACTTGTGGAAATTGGTAACAGTTGTGTTACACAAAATCCTTGTTTGGGTTTCGATGAGCAAATTTTTGGTGTAGGTAGAGCAAGTGACCGCAAAGCGCTATTAGCGTCAATTGACAATAGTCTGCGTTACTTACAAACGAATACCGCCAAACGAATTTATCAGAATTATCCAGTTAGAGGAATCACGCTGGATCGGGTACGGCGGAGTTTATTACGTTTCCGTCAACTAGTTGTCAATTCTAAAACTCCAGCCCAACTGCAAGCTGCGGTGCGACGAGAGTTTGCTTTTTACCAGTCTGTAGGTAATGACGGCAAGGGTACTGTTAAGTTTACTTCTTACTATCAACCAGTTTATAGAGCTAGTCGTGTCAGAACTTCTGTATATAAATATCCTGTATATCGCTTACCATCTAACTTCAAGCAATGGTCTAAACCACACCCGACAAGATTAGAACTGGAAGGTGAAGACGGTTTACAAGGGGATAATAGCCCATTGCGTGGTTCAGAATTGCTCTGGTTTAGCGATCGCCTAGATGCGTACTTTGTACAAATTCAAGGTTCTGCCCAAATTCAATTAACTAATGGACAACGAACTGCGATCGGTTATGCAGGTGGAACCGATTACCCTTGGACTAGTATTGGGCGAGAACTGGCTAAAGATGGCAAACTTCCCTTGTCGGGGATGACACTACCAAAAATGATCAGTTTCTTCCGCCAACAACCAGAGGAGTTAAATAACTACTTACCACGTTGGGAAAGATTTGTTTTCTTCCAAGAAACTGGCAGTAGACCAGCCACTGGTAGTATAAACGTACCAGTAACAGCAGAACGTTCTATTGCCACAGACAAATCTTTAATGCCTCCGGGCGCACTGGCACTTGTTCATACTTCTATTCCCTTTCCCTCAGATGATGGTGGAAGAATGGAGTATCGCACTGTCAGCCGCTATGTATTAGATCAAGATACTGGTAATGCCATCAAAGGCCCAGGGAGAGTAGATTACTTCATGGGAACAGGGAAACAAGCAGGCGATCGCGCAGGTGTGACAGGCGGTCATGGTTCACTCTATTATTTGTTGTTGAGGAAATAGACCAAAAAACAGGGAGTAGGGGAACAACTCAACACTCACAATTCCCTACTCCCCATTTTCCATTCTCCACTTTCACACATTCAAATAGATGTAAGCCCAACTGCTGAGACAGTTCTTCACACACCTTCACTCCTCGCACACTGTTACCTCGAATATCTAAAGGTGGAGAAAACACTGCAATTCCCATCTGATTGGGGACAACTGCCATAATTCCCCCACAAACACCACTTTTTGCCGGAATACCGACTTTATAAGCCCACTCTCCCGCAAAGTTGTACATCCCGCAGGTGTACATGACGCTGAGGATATCTTTTATATATCTACTATTTACCGCTTGTTCTCCTGTGACTGGATTCACCCCTCTGTTCGCCAAGGTGGCGGCCATCACGGCCAGGTCGTGACAGTTAACCATCACAGCACATTGCTGAAAATATAGGTCTAATGCTTCTTCTAGATTTCTATCTATCATGCCAAAGTTGAGCATGAGATGTGCCATCGCCCGATTACGGTGTCCTGTACTGCGTTCGGAGGTAAATACAGAAATATCAACAAATACATCATGACCAATATATCGGCGAAACATTTCCAGCAATCGATTGAGGCGTTCCGTTGCTCCAGCACCTTTGATTAAACTGGTGGTGGCGATCGCCCCAGCATTTACCATTGGGTTATACGGTCGCTTCGATTGCTCATCTAAAATAATCGAGTTAAATGCTTCACCCGTTGGTTCTACACCAACTCTAGTCAACACATAATCCCGTCCATGATCTTCTAGTGCTAGTCCGTAGGCGAAAACTTTAGAAATAGACTGGATAGTAAATAGTTGTTGATAATCTCCTACCTGATAAACCTGACCGTCCACTGTAACGATGGAAATACTAAACAGGTCTGGATTGACTTTGGCTAGTTCTGGTATGTAGTTCGCTACTATCCCTTCTTTCAGTGACTTGTATTTAGAATGCAAATCGTTGATCACCGTTAATAGGGGAGAGGGACGTATTTCTAAATCTCCTTGATTGGCTTGATCGCTCATCAGCTAATAGCTTGCTCTCAAAAATTGCGTTTTATTAAGTAATTTGGGGCTTTTGGAGTAAAAGTTATATTTTATACATTGATAAGTTGCTCTACTCAAACTAACGCCCAGTTTTTCATTATCTCACTATATAATTCAGGTTTTACTTAAAAATAAATAAGCTACAAATGTCAGCAGTTTTTTTTACTTAGCTTTACTGTGGTCAATTGTCATCGGCATCACGTTTTTTTACTAATTTGAGAGTAGTATTACATATCTATGTATCATAAAAATTAACTGAGGATAAATACTCATGAGTATTTGTCCCTAAAATATTTATCTCTGTAACTGTTGACATATATCAGGTGTAAGCTAATATAAAGGGAATATAAACATAATTTGGCTCAGTAGGTTTAACATTACTGTTTTGTATTATAATTGATTATTATAATCCCTATCAGATAAATTGATAAGTATAAGAAAAGACTTATCGCCTAAGCAATAGTACTTCCATCTATGGCAATTTCTAGGGCAATTTTTAGCCAGGAAATTGTTAAGTTTTGTTAAGAAAAACTTGGTAGATCGAAAAAAACGCTACATGGGCAAAATCCGCATTTGAACAAGGTTTCAAGCTTATTATCAGAAAACAAATTTGGGAAAAGCGCCGATCCCTACGATAAAACCCTGATCCCCAACGCCAGAAGTTCATGTTAGTCTGATGCGAGTTATAAAACGGAAAGTGAAAGCGGAACGAGTTTGCATTTTTAGGAGTTGCCACTAAAAGTGAAGCAAATTCTTATGAGTTAACAAAACTGCTGTTCTACAGTCGCTTTAAAAATCGGACGCATGAATCAAAGACATTTGTGGACTATTGTTGCCCTATCTGTAACTGTTTTGGGTACGCCCGCAGTCGGTCGGACTCAAACTACTAAAGCTACAGCACCAGCTGAGCAAATTCTAGCTAGTGATGTAGTCAAGGTAGGAGAGTTTCAATCATCAGAAGGGAAAAGAACCTCGGATGCTGTGATTACGAGCATTCATCCCCATAATCTTGGAGGTCGTAGGGCGGCAACCCTATTTATTCGGAAAATTCCAGTTCTCACCTTTGTAAGTTCTAACCCAGTTGCCAGCGTGGAGACAAAAGTAGGAGCAATTGGAGATACTGAGGGCGTGCGATCGTACGCCCTTAATACTGAGAAATCAGTTCAGGTGGCAAGTCTGGGGAATTTAGCGGATGCCAGAATCCAGAACCGTTCGCAAAATGACGATCCAGTTAAAAGAGCTAGTTTAGTAGCAGCAAAAATCAACCAGCTCATCAGAAATAATGTCAAGGCTGACCAGATTACCGTAAGTTGGAAGGGCGAAGACTCTTCATTAGTTGCCTCTCAATCTCAAAATAAAAGTTCTTCCAATCAACAAAAGTTAGAGCGTTATACCATCAAATTCAATAATCAAGAATTGGTGGAAATTAATCAAAACACAAGGCTAGCAGATTCCACCAACAATCTTGCTAACGATGCGCTGCAAGCAACTAATCGTCTGCGGAGACTTTTAGGTAATGCTTCGCCTCTCAAAGAAATCGCTAATTTACCAGCACGCTCACCAAAACGTTCCTCAAACCCTATAGCAAATCTGCCGCAGCGAATTGCTAGCAGTATCAGACTTAGTTTCCAAGGGATAGCTTCCTTTTATGGACATGGAGATGGGTTTGCTGGCAAACCAACCGCTACTGGTGAGAGATTTAATCCAGAAGCCATGACGGCTGCTCATCGTAGCTTACCTTTCGGCACAAGAGTCCGTGTTACCAATACCCGTAATGGTCGTTCTGTAGTGGTGCGTATCAACGACCGGGGGCCATTTACTCGTGGCCGAGTGATTGATTTATCCACAGGTGCAGCCAGACTGCTAGGAATGATTGGTAGTGGTGTTGCACCAGTAAGGATTGAAGTTTTGGGAAGATAGGGATTAGGGACTGGGAAAAGCAGGAGAGCAGCATCCCCCACTACCCAGTACCCAATTCTTCATACCCAATCCCCAATTCCTCTAGTTCACTCATCTCTTACCCCTATTTCAGATATAAACTAACGGGGGAGAGGTTCAATGAGGAACTAGGGGTATTTTTTTGTGCGCCTGTTGACAACAGTTGCGGCTTTACGCTGCTATTTAAATAAACGTCGCTGGGAAAGTCAGCTGACAGCATCAGAAGAACAGATACTAGATAGTATGACTAGCTGGTATCAGACTGCAATTGGCTTGGTGCCAACAATGGGGAGTTTACATCAAGGCCATTTGAGCCTGATTGAACGGGCGCGGCACGAAAACTCTACTGTAATTGTGAGTATTTTTATCAATCCTCTGCAATTTGGCCCAAATGAGGATTATGGAAGGTATCCCCGCACTTTAGAACAAGACCGACAATTGTGCGAACAAGCGGGAGTTGATGCGATTTTTGCTCCTTCTCCGGAAGAATTAGGCATACCCCAGAAAAATATACAAGAATCTCAAGTTACACAAGTAATCCCTCCATCTGTTATGATATCTGGCTTGTGTGGTCATTCTCGGTTAGGTCACTTTCAGGGTGTGGCGACGATTGTGACCAAGCTTTTGAACTTGGTACAACCTGACCGAGCTTATTTCGGTCAAAAAGATGGTCAGCAGTTAGCTGTGATTAAACGGCTGGTGGCTGATTTAAATTTGCCTGTAGAAATTGTTGCTTGTCCCACTGTGCGGGAAGCGTCGGGTTTAGCCTGTAGCTCTCGCAACCAGTATTTAACTGCTTCAGAAAAACAGCAAGCAGCAGTATTGTATCGTGGCTTGCTGCAAGCTGAGGCTGCATTTAAGGCAGGTGTCCGCTATAGCAGTAGGTTGCGAGAAGTGGTACGGCAGGAATTAGCCAAGGTTAGTAGTGTTTTAGTGGAATATATAGAATTGGTTGAACCGACTACGTTAATGCCATTAGATAAAATTCAGGAGGAAGGAATGCTGGCGATCGCTGCTCGTCTTGGCTCTACACGTTTGATTGACAATACCATTTTGCGCGATCGCCAACCTATCATCGCTATTGATGGGCCAGCCGGTGCGGGAAAATCCACCGTGGCTCGTCAAGTAGCAACTAAACTCGGTCTAGTGTATCTAGATACAGGAGCGATGTATCGTGCTGTGACTTGGTTGGTGCTACAACAGGGTATTGCTATTGACGATGATTGTGCGATCGCTGAATTAGCTAACAAGTGTAAAATCGAGCTGACTCCTAGCCAAGATTTACAATCTCCGGTGCGTGTTTGGATTAATGATACTGATGTTACCCAGAATATTCGCACGATTGAGGTGACTTCTCAAGTATCGGCGATCGCTGCTCAAGCTGCTGTACGTGAAGCCCTAGTAAAGCAACAACAACGCTGGGGTAAACGCGGTGGACTGGTAGCTGAAGGTAGAGATATTGGTACTCACGTATTTCCTGACGCTGAAGTAAAAATCTTTTTAACCGCCTCTGTGGGTGAACGCGCTCGTCGTCGCCAGCAAGACTTTCAAAAACAAGGTCAACCAGAAGTAAGTCTAGAACAGCTAGAAAAAGATATTGCTGAACGCGATTGGAAAGATAGCACTCGCAAAGTTTCCCCTCTACAAAAAGCAGCAGATGCAGTTGAACTGCAAACAGATGGACTCAGCATATCGGATGTTGCTAGCCAAATTGTTGATTACTACCAACAACGCTTGTCTCAATGGTAGCCGTTATCAACTGTTGTTAGTTCTGAATTTTTTCAATTTATTAGGGAGTAAGTGATGCAACACTGACTCCCTATTTTTTATTGTGCTTCTCTGGGGGACGCTCTGCGTTAAGCGGCGCTATGTCGAAGGCTTTACGCGTCTCATTTTTTAAAGACGCGATTAGTCGCGTCTTTACAATGGTCTAATACCCCAACCCCTTGTGGGTGGAGTTTTTATTTTTTCTTCTCCATAAATAAATTTCGCGCGAAGTCGGAGAGCAAGTTTCCTCCGTAGAAGCGCAAAGTTAAAATATCATTCATCTAACTTTAGATAGATTAGAAAACTATTCAATCCTGTTTCTAAAGATGGAAGTTTCTGCAATTAGCAGATATGTAAATATAGGAATCATATTTGACTATTGAACAAACGTAAGTATCTGTAGGGTGGGCAATGCCCACCATATCGGGGTTTCTATGTATAATTCACAAATCAAATAGTAGTCCTATACATTTGTAGAGAACAATTTCTTGATTAAATCAATTATTTTTAGTAATATACTCAGTAGGTGCGTGTAAATAAGCATCACTTTAATATATGCCCAATATCTTGAAAAAGCCGGGCGTACATCACTTCCAATCATCTTGCATCCCACATTGTTAATAAGATAAATTCTGAAGGTATAGACTTAGTAGCACCTTTGCTGAGATATGGAGGCGAAAGCTTAAAAGTTTTGTGCCGTTTATTAAGCATTTTCATACCGACAGAATTTTATCAAGGTTGACATCAAATGTATTGACCGTATTTATTTGTAGTCATTGATTTACCGGATTTTGACTTATTAAAAAACTACTTTGTCTGAATCTTCACTTTGGTAGTAGAATGACGATGTTAAGTTTTATATCCCAAGATTTAAGGATATAAAACCAGTCAGCACCAAACCTGTAATTTCCCAGGCTGCTGCAATAGCTTTTAAATGGAAACTGCTAAAGAGAGGAATTCACAAAATGGCATTTGTACAGGAACCACTACCCTACGACTTTAATGCTTTAGAGCCATATGGTATGAAAGGTGAAACCTTTGAGTATCACTACGGCAAACATCACAAAGCTTATGTAGATAACCTGAACAAGCTTACCGATGGTACAGAATTGGCTGATAAGTCCTTAGAAGAAGTCATCCAAATTGCCTTTAAGGATTCCTCTAAAGCTGGAATCTTTAACAACGCTGCTCAAGTGTGGAACCACACTTTCTTCTGGAATTCTTTAAAGCCCGCAGGTGGTGGCGCACCTACAGGTGAATTTGCAGCCAAAATCAACCAAGACTTTGGTAGCTTCGACAAATTGAAAGAAGAATTTTCCAACGCTGCTGCAACTCAGTTCGGTAGCGGATGGGCTTGGCTAATTGATGATAACGGTACACTGAAAGTCACTAAAACTCCAAACGCCGAAAATCCCCTGGCTCATGGACAAAAAGCACTCTTAACTTTGGATGTGTGGGAACACGCTTACTACATCGACTTCAGAAATGCTCGCCCAGCTTTTATCAAGAACTATTTAGATAACTTGGTTAACTGGGACTTTGCTGCTGCTAATTATGCTAAAGCTTAGTTGTCCAGTCAGATGAGGGCTGTTGGTGAACTTCTCCAGCAGTAATAATTAATCTTTTCTTCAACAAAACAAGCAGTCACGATGGAATCGTGGCTGCTTTGCTCTCTAGTTATTTGCTAGTTCCTACAGGAGGAAGTTTGCAGAGCGTGTCCCAGACAAAGCAGGAGATAAACACTAGGATGCTTGAGTTTATTTTTTGTCTTCTGTTCCTCACTTACTCGCAAGCTGCTGTATTTTCTGTAGGAGTAGATTTTGAATTTTCAATTAGTATTACATATCCTAAAAGTAGTGGGAAAATCAACACCAGAAATATATGGATAGTAAACAACTAGCTCAATACATGGAATCCACTGATAGCATTGCTAAACCTTGGCTATTGGTGCAACTACGCTTGAAAAAATTACAAGAACACCGAGATACTATTCCCGAAAATGTCTATGCTGAGGAATTAGCAGATATTCACCAAGATTTAATGAATTTGGGTGAATGGTGGCGTGGTGTTGAAGATGAGGTTTTTTGATGAGTCAGCCCTGTGAGGGGGAAGAAAATATCCTTTCAGGTTTTGCAGGATAGTAAGAATGGTTTTTTGAGTTTGATCACGCTGTACTAGTATTCTGCCACGGGAGTATTTACAAATAAGCGTGTTATTAGTAAGCACTTTAGTGCTTAAATGTTTGAGTACTAAAGTGCTTACTATAAATTTAGTAAACTTTTGCTGTTGACTACTCCAGGAATCACAATATATTTCAGCTTTTTGTAGATTGAAAATATAGTAAAAATTGAGTTGCATTTTATACGGTTTTAAAAAGCGACTCATGTGTGAAAAAGCTACGATCACTCTATAAAATAGATTATTTAAGGATTATTTATCTGAATACTTACCTAAGTACGCAAATAGTTGTGATAGCAATATTCGTCACTGCTACTTATGAAGGCAATTGGAAATACTCATGACCAGAAGCATTGAGATTTGCTAACGTAGTCTTAACATATTGAAAAATTTCTGCTAATTGGCACTAATCTAACGTGCTAAGTATTGCTCTTTTATTTAAGTGTGGTGTGCTGGTCTGTGAGAAATCGAGTATTTTTATTCAGAGGGGGTTATGGTTATAAATTTTGCTCGAACATCTGCTTCCACCGAACTATTAAAGCAAGTATTTCAGACAATTGATGCTCAAAGTTGTCCGAAGTTATTTAACTTTCATATGCACACTGTTTATTCGGATGGCAGATTACAGCCAAGTGTGTTGATGGAGCAGGCGATCGCTATTGGACTACAAGGTTTTGCAATCACTGATCATCATACTGTAGGTGGGTATGAAGCAGCGCAAGCTTGGTTAGAAAACTGGAAATGGAACAATCCTGGTGTAACAACTCCTCACCTGTGGAGTGGTGTAGAAATTAATGCCAACTTGTTGGATGTAGAAGTTCACATTTTGGCTTATGCTTTCCAGCCAGAACATTCTAGTCTGAAACCTTATCTGCAAAGAAAAATAACAACCGATAGAGAATATCAAGCAGGTAACGTAATTGAGTCCATTCATGCAGCCGGAGGGATAGCGGTATTGGCGCATCCAGCACGTTATCGAAAATCTCACTTTGATTTGATTCCGGCGGCGGCAGAATATGGGATTGATGGTGTAGAAACATTTTACGCCTACAACAACCCCAACCCTTGGAAGCCCAGTGTGATTGAATCCGAGCAGATACAAAATCTAGCCCAAGAGTATGGCATTTTCAATACTTGCGGTACTGATACCCACGGTTTAAGCTTACTCCAACGGTTATAAAGATGCGTTCCGCTTGCACAAAACTCCTGGTGTAAACAGCCAGGGGCGACTAATCACAAGTGGTACGATGAATATTTGAGTATAGCTGGGGACTGGGTAAAAAGTCTTGTTGTGTCTAGGTTGTATCATCTATTGATGTCCTAACACTACTGGCAACAGCTATAACTTATGAATGCGATCGCTATATCTAAGATACCGCGTTGCTCAAATACTCTACAGCAAACGCAAGCATCAGAGAATTCCAAATTAATACAGCGTTAACGTTTCATTGGTAGATTTATTTACGTCACGCTGTACCTCATACTGATAAAAGTTGCTGTAAATAGCATCTTAGGGACGACAAACTTCCTAATCTTGAAAAATCATGATATTGCCGGAATAACAAGCTACCCAAACTTCTCTAGTTTTTGGATCGTAAGTAATACCGATAGGATCAGGTTCAACTTTGACTTTTTGTAATACCTTCATGTCACTAGTCCGAACCTTGCTAACTGTATCTTCACCGTAGTTCACAACATAAAGTGTTTGACCGTTAGCTGATAAAACCATGCTCCGGGGAGCATTACCTGTAGCGATTTTTTTGACTAAATTACCTTGAGGCAAGCTGATTTTAGCAATTTTGCCTTCACCATTTAAAGAAGCATAAAGATATTTACCCTCAGGATCAATATTTAAGTGACGCGGTGAACTACCAATGTTTCGCAGCCACTGTACAGAAAAATCCCTCAGGTTAACTTTAGCAATGTTGTAAGACCCCATAACAGCGACGTAGGCTGTTTCAGAAGCTGCATCAACAACAATTCCGCGAGGATAAGGGCCTAATTTAATCCGTTTGATTTCTTGATTTTGATTAATATCTACCACACTCAAATCCCAAGAACACCAGTTGCTTACTAGTATTAGGTTTTCATCGGTAGAAGTAGCCACAAATTTCGGTACAGAACCAACTGGAATAACTCTATCTATCTTGAGAGTTTCTGTATTGATGCGATATAAAAAACTCTTATCAGTTTTTTGGGATGGATGACATTTATCACTACCGGGGTTATTAAAACCAGGCCCGTACATTTGATAGTTAGATATCCAAGCATACTTGCCGTTATGGGAAAAACTAGCTTCAACTGGAGCGCCTTTATACTTACCCTTGAAGCGAGAATGACCATATTTAGATAAGTCTACTTCGTCGGGAATAACTTTAACTAATTCATAGTTGCGGTCATATACAGTAATTGTGTGGTTATACATCATATTTTGGGCAAAGAATAAACCATTACCCGAATAAACCACTGATTTAGGGGAAATTTTCCCAGAAATAGTTTTAATGAGCCGCATTTTTTGTGAAGAACTGGGAGGCGCGGCTGATTGGGGTGCTATTTTTACCTGATTTTGTGGCTTTTGTGGCTGCTCTGTTAAAAAAGGTTTGAGGGTAGTTTTTTGAGGTAACGAAGCCGCTAATTTTCTGGTACTTGATGCTAAAACTGATGATGTTTTTGTCCCGACAATTCCATCAGCGACGAGCCGATTAGCTTGTTGGAATTGAATTACAGCTGCTTGGGTTGCAGTGTCAAAATTTCCAGTAATCGCTCCTTGATAGTATCCATCAGCTTGCAGTTTTTCTTGCAAAGACATCACCCTATCGCTAATATCACCCCGTTTGAGGGACGATTTAGATACGGCTATTGGGGGAGTAGTGATACTAGATTCTGATACACCTATATTAGATTCTAAAGCTGCCAAGGTTGCTGCCCCAACAATTCCATCAGCCTTTAAACCATTAGCTTCTTGAAATCTCTTCACAGCTGCTTCAGTAACAGAACCAAAATATCCTGTAGCGGCTTGCGAAAAATATCCGCTTGCTCGCAACTTTTGCTGGAGCGATGCTACTTGAGGATTTCTGTGACCTTTTTTCAAAGCAGCCACAGCAGGAAGACACCAATTTAAAGAACCCATTGCAAAAGAAGCCACCAACATTAAAGCGCCACTCTGGTTCTTTTTCCAAGGTATTTCCGGGGAAGATTCATCTGTGGTAGATGTTTCATAAGTCTCAGCCAAATGCAAATAAGCAAGTGTGTCCATAATTCAGGGAATCACTAAGACTCTGGTAAATTTAGTAAAAATTATAACTCATTGTACTCAATGTACTGACAAAACTGCGGCTTGCTGATGACCAATTTGCTGGTATGCTATGTATAAATTGCGGTGGATAAGTAGGATGAGTGCGATCGCCCCTATTAGTTGCGATCAGTTCTAGTCAATCAATAGCTTCAGAATGATGAACTGAATCTTCGGCTTCCAAAGCCTGGTGGGGCATAGATTTTTTATTCTAATTATTTATGACTGTGACAATTCCTCCCAAAAAACGCAAATTACCCACTCAAGCTATAGGTGCTAAGATTTTCCACTCTGTTAATATCGTTAGCTTATTCCTCATGCTCACCAGTGGACTGCAAATTTACAACGCCAATCCCGTTTTTGGTGGACGCGCCGGCTTACACATTCCGCCAATATTTACCTTAGGCGGGTGGTTAGCTGGAGGTAGACATTGGCATTTTGCCGCCATGTGGTTATTCTCTTTAAATCTTTTGTGGTACGGATTTTATATATTATTTACTCAACGCTGGCGACATCGATTTGTAGGTGCGAATGACATCAAAGCATTGCAAAAAAGCCAAAATAATAAACGTTTAATATACGCCTGGCATCGCATTATCTACACATCGATAATTCCCATATTGCTGCTAGCTCTACTAACTGGTGTGGGTATGTATAAACCTGCTCAATTCCCTTGGATTGTCGATATGTTTGGTAATTGGCAAAGTCTACGAGTCGTTCATTTTGCCTCAGTACCGATGGTAATTATATTTGTTATAGTCCACTCTTTATTAGGACGTAAAGCAGGTGGTGAGGAATTAACAGAGTCGATGTTCTGGTAAAGTCTAATTAATTGGTATTGAAAATATGGGTTTAATTCACATACGTCGTCCACAATTAACGCGCCGACAGTTTCTGCATCTTTCTGGGATATCAAGTGTAAGTCTGCTGTTAGGTGGCTGTGGTACACCAGCTTTAGAAGATTTAGTGGGTACAGTTTCTCAACCATTAAACCAAAAGGTAGAAAAGTTAATATTTAATCCTCAAAAATTAGTACCAGAATTTTCCCCAAGTGAGATACAACCAGAAGCATTAATAGTTAATAGCTTTCGTTCTACACCGATTATTGATGTCGATAAATATCGTTTAATTGTGGACGGGGAAGTTAATCAGACTTTAAACATGAGTATGGCAGAAATCCAGAACTTGCCCTTGACTTCCATGATTATACGCCATATTTGTGTGGAAGGTTGGGCGGCGATCGTGCAGTGGGGTGGTGTACAGCTAAGAGAAATTATTGCCCTCGCGCAACCCAAAGAAAATGTACAGTATGTTTCTTTCAAATCTGCTGATGGTTACTATGAAAGTTGGGATATTGCTTCTGCTTTGCATCCCCAAACACTATTAGCTTATGAGAAAAATGGGGAATCTTTACCAGTTGATAATGGTGCGCCTTTACGTTTGGCTGCACCAATTAAGCTTGGTTATAAGCAGAGTAAATGGGTAACTCAGATTACTCTGGCTAGTCATTTATCAATATTTAAAGGTTATTGGGAAGACCAGGGTTATGAATGGTTTGCAGGAATTTAAATTGTATATTGCACTCATACTTTATTTTTGAAATTTAGGTAGGGTGGGCATTGCCCAGCAAAACCATGAGCCGGTGGGCAATGCCCACCCTACAGAAATTAAATCGGATTCCTATATTACCTATTACCTAACAAATAAAATGATTTTTTCCGACAAACTACATCAGAAGATATCACAAAATCAAAGTTTACTTTTTGTTGGACTTGATCCAAATCCTGAGATGATGCCCGGACGCTATAGCTCTGAAGATATCATAGATGGGTTATGGAATTGGTTGCAATTTATTATTGCTGAAACTGCTGATTTTGTTTGTGCGTATAAGCCAACATTAGGTTTTTATGAAGCCTTAGGTGTCCCCGGCTTAGAACTATTACAGAAAACTTTAGCCGCTATTCCTAGCCATATTCCCATAATTTTAGATGCTAAACATAGTGATTTAAATACAAGTACTATTTTTGCCAAAACTGTATTTACAGAATGGGGAGTAGATGCAATTACTCTCAGCCCATATACAGGACAAGATCATGTGGCTCCATTTTTAGTTTATCCCGATAAGGCTGTGTTTATTCTATGTTCTACATCTAACCCTGGCGCAGAGGCTTTACAGCAATATCCGACAAGAGAATCACCTCTTTATTTACAAGTTGTACAAGAGTCAAAAAATTGGGGGACTCCAGAACAATTAGGACTAGAAGTCGGTACTACAGATGCTGAAGTTTTGGCAAGAATTCGCCAAGTTGCGCCGGAAAGAATAATTATGGCACGCAGTATTTGGGCTGAAGGAGGCAATTTAAACCGCATTTTAGAAGTTGGTTTAAATACTGATGGGAATGGTTTGTTAATTCCTGTCCCCCAAGATATGTTAGCTAGTGCAAATTTATCTGAGGAAATTCAATCTCTACGTGCAGAAATTAATCAAGTAAGGGATATAACTGTTCGTGATGTTTCTAGCTGTTCTGTATGGCTACCAGATGTTTCTATTGTTAAGCAGCACCCTCTACATGATTTAATTTTGCAGCTATACGATATTGATTGCATTATGTTTGGCAATTTTGTTCAAGCATCTGGTGCAGTTTTTCCTTACTATATAGATTTACGTAAAATTATTTCTAATCCTCAGGTATTTAATCAAGTCCTTAGTGGCTATGAAAATATCGTTAAAAATCTCACTTTCGATAGATTGGCAGGTATTCCTTATGGTTCTTTACCAACAGCAACTGGTTTAGCTTTACGTCTCAATTGTCCAATGATTTTTCCGCGTAAAGAAGTGAAAGCCCACGGAACTCGCAGGTTAATAGAAGGTAATTTCCATCCTGGTGAATTAGTGGTTGTAGTTGATGATATTCTTATCAGTGGTAAGAGTGTGATGGAAGGAGCAGATAAGTTAAAATCAGCAGGGTTAAATGTTCATGATATTGTAGTGTTTATTGACCACGAGCAAGGTGTGAAAGATAAGTTACAAGCAAATGGTTATCGGGGTCATGCAGTTTTAACTATTTCGGAAATTACTAGTGTTTTACACCAAGCAGGGCGGATAAATGATGAGCAGTTTTTGGCTCTAACTGCTGAATAAAATTGAATTTGTCAGTTGTTATTAGTCAGTGGTCAGTGGTCAAGAATTTTTAATGCAGGTTATGCCAGGATAAGGATTTAAAGTAGATAGAAAAACAACTCAACTTAACTATATATATAGGACTCATACTTGATTTTTGAAATATACGTAGGGTGGGCAATGCCCACCAAAACCATGGGCCTGTGGGCAATGCCCACCCTACAGATAATGAGAATTTTATGCGCAAGCGCAGGCTACGCCAACAGAAATCAAATCGGATTCCTATAAAAACAACTGACATTAACTATAAGATTCATACTTAATTTATAAAATGTATTTAGCAATGCTCAACAAAAATAAGATAGGGTGGGCATTACCCACCCTACACATACTTATATTTTTCAAAAATCAAATCTGATTTATATATGAATATTTCACTCAATCAGTTGCTTAAATGGTTAATAATAACCCTACTGTTTCCTCTAGTTTGTTTAAATGGTTGGTTAGTTTTCGCATTTTTCCAGTATTTTAAACCGTTAGTAACAATATTCGTCCTGTCAATATTACTGGCATTTGTTTTAAACTACCCTGTTTCTTCTCTTCAGAAACGGGGTATTAAACGTGGTAATGCAGTAGGATTAGTTTTTGTTCTGACTGTGATTATCTTAATTGCTTCAGGTGTCACTTTATTACCTATAGCAGTAGAGCAATTTCATGAAATTGCCAAAGTTTTACCCTTATGGATTGATTCTAGCCAAGAAAAACTACAAAACTTAAATGATTGGGCTGTTGGTCAACATTTTAAGTTGAATATAGGGCAGATATTAACACGAATTATTGATAAAATTCCTGATGAATTAGAGTCTGTTTCCAATCAAACTTTTAAGATTATTGTAGAAACAGTGGATAGTATTTCTGAAGCTATAGTTACAGTAGTTATCACCTTTTACTTGCTAGTAGATGGGCAAAGAATTTGGGAAGGAATATTTAAAAAATTACCTATATCTTTGGCTCAAAAATTAAACCAATCTATTCAGAAGAACTTTCAAAATTATTTGATTGGACAAGGGACTTTAGCTTTACTGATGGGAACTTCTCAAACTCTTTTGTTTTTAGCTTTTCAAGTGCAGTTTGGGTTACTGTTTGGCTTAGGAGTTGGGTTTTTAAGCTTAATTCCCTTCGGTGATGTTGTTAGCTTGATTGTGATTACGTTGATTGTGGCTACCCATGACTTTTGGTTAGCGTTGAAGATTTTAGCAGTAGCCGTGGTCATTGACCAAATTATTGATCAGGCGATCGCACCCCGTCTTTTAGGTAGTTTTACAGGCTTACGACCAATTTGGGTGTTAGTTTCTTTGCTTGTGGGAACATACATCGGCGGTTTGCTAGGATTGCTGATTGCTGTCCCTGTTGCTGGTTTAATCAAGGATGCAGTCGATGGTTTCCCATCCTTACCTACTGGTATTGAGAATGTTTTATCGACAGAAGCCTTAAGTCCAGAATCAACGTCATCATGAGGTGATGTAACTATTTTTATATAGGCGATTAGCAAAGCTAGGGGTTCCGCGATCGCCTAATTCACGTTTTCTTGAGTTTTCACCCAATTTGCTGCTGCATAATGACCGCAAAAGTATCGTAAATATACATTTTCTCTGACCAAAATTCCACTTAGTTTCCAAACAAGCATTAAAATTATGCAATTATTGCATTTATGCGGATGCGCTAAAGTCCAGTCAATGGCATTCTCTATATTTAGGAATAGAGTTGATGGCATACTTAAACACCCCTGGGATTTTCCGGGGGCTTTTTATTTCATATACAGGAGAGGGAACGACTTAGTGCTGTTAGTGGTAGCGGGGTAATCGATTACCTGCATAAACAGCAACGCTAATACATATGAGTTAATGGAAGGTACAGCTTAACTTTAGGTATTGGTGAAGTATCATGAAAAACATCACAAAATGGCTTTTAGGCTTGGCGATCGCTCCTGCAAGTTTGGTATTAATATCTAGTCATACTCAAGCTAGTCAAGTTGCTGGTGAGTGGTTCTTTGGTTTGTGGGACTGTAATATTGACGGTAGACCAGCCCAAATGCAATGGAAAGTAGTAGATGACCCACAAACTACTTGTGACGGTAATGTTTGCTCTACTACTTCTGGTGTCCGTCTCATCGGACGGTTTAGTGATAATGGTAGTGCGTGGGTTCCTTTAGGAAAACGTTTTTCCAGCAGACAAAGACAGGATTTAGGGATTCGCTATTTAGGTGCAGAGCAAGATAATTGGTATCTTAGATACAACAGTCGTACTAAGATTGCCGATGGTTGGACAACATGGCGGGGTAATCGTTATCCGCTACAATGCCGCAATCGTAGATGAGTTTAGGGGTGTAAGGGTATAAGCGTGTGGGGGTGTAGGGGAAAGATATCTTTCATCTATGACTGTGAAACTTGTTTCATGGGGACTGCCTATAATAAGTGTGCATCTAATACCAATTTGAAAAAAGGGCGTTGCTGATTAGTGAGATGATTTTTGTCGGGCTTACGCCCCGCTTCGCTAACACGCAAAAGCGCAAAGGCGCAAAGAATCAATATTCTGCTTTTTACGTTGCGTAAGTCCTAGTTAATTTTGAATTGGTATAAGTGTGCATCTAACTTCAGCCTGGAGGAAACAATTGTGAAAGCTGTTCTGATGACCGCACCGGGGAATCCTGAAGTACTGCAATTGCAGGAAGTACCCAATCCCGGCGTTCCTGTGGGTAGTACAGAACTTTTAGTTCGTTTGGTAGCGGCTGGTATTAACCCCATTGATACTAAACTACGCAAGCGTGGCACTTTTTACCCTGAGAAAATGCCTGCCATTTTAGGATGTGATGGTGCGGGTATTGTGGAAGCGGTGGGCGCTGGTGTCCAGAGTTTTGGTGTGGGGGATGCAGTGTATTTTTGCATTGGTGGTTTAGGAGGACATCAAGGCAATTACGCTGAATATACTGTTGTTGATGAACGTTTTGTTGCCCGTAAGCCAGCTTCTCTGACCTTTGCTGAAGCCGCCGCCGCACCGTTGGTACTAATCACCGCTTGGGAGGCTTTATATGAGCGGGGAAGATTAGAACCTGGACAGAAAGTTTTAATTCATGCGGGTGCGGGTGGTGTGGGTCATGTAGCGATTCAATTAGCAAAACTGAAAGGTGCAACTGTCGCCACTACGGTTGGTTCGGAAGATAAGGCGCATTTTGTAAAACAACTGGGTGCGGATCATGTGATTTTCTATAAAAATACAGATTTTGCCCAAGCTGCTTTAGATTGGACGAACGGCGAAGGTGTAGATTTAGCTTTTGATACTGTTGGCGGCGACACTTTTCACAAAACCTTTCCCGCCGTGCGTATCTATGGCGATATTGTGACGATTTTGGAACCAGATGCAAATACAGTTTGGAAAGTTGCTAGAAACCGCAATTTACGTATTGGTTTGGAATTAATGCTGACACCGATGTTTTTAAATTTAGTGGAGGCGCAGCAACACCAGGCAGAAATTTTGACAGAATGTGCTGATTGGATTGATCAAGGTAAGTTAAAAATTCACGTTAGTCATAAATTTCCTTTGCAAGATGCAGCTAAAGCTCATCAGTTACTTGAATCTGGCAGTATTGCGGGTAAAATTGTTCTGCTGATTAGCGATGAATAATAGAGAATCCTATTGCATACGTTGTTGACTTGCTGGCGGAAAGCTAAATTTTTCATAAGTTTGTGTGCGTTGTTAGTATTCTTGCTCCCTTCGCCAGTTTGGGCTGCACCAACACAACCAGAACGCACTCCACTAACCCTAGAATTATTACAAGAGCGATTAAGAACACCGGCACTACGGGAAGGGAATTTAACTGTAGATTTGCGGCAATTGGTAATTGATTTGCGTCCAGAAAACTCTGTGTTTCGAGATGGATTTTATCAATTGTTGCGTAAGGAACTGCAAAAGACTGGTGCGAAACCTTTGGGTTTAGACCTGAGTTATTCTCTGATTCAAGGGAATTTTGTGGGTAGTGATTTGGGTTTAAGAACACCTTTATATGCTCAGGCGATCGCTCCCATTTTTACCAAAACTGAACAAGAACAATTGGAACGCTTGCGCCTGGTTTGTTTGCAATCATTGGCTGTGAGTTTACCTAATTCTAAAGATTGTCGATCGCTTCTAGGAACTCAGCCAACAGTAGCGGGTGATGTGACTGTTTTTCGCGGTGCCTTAACTCTGGAACAAACCAGATTTAATGGAGAAGTAACCTTTGCTAATACGTTTTTTCTGCAATCTGTCAATGCTAAAAATGCTACTTTTCTCCAGTCAACTAACTGGCATGAAAGTAGATTTAGCCGTGGGGTAGACTTTAATAATGCCAGTTTTAGACAAGTCAGCGATTTTCAAGACAGTGTTTTCTTTGACAAAGCTAATTTTAAACAGACTCAATTTCAGGAGACAGCTAATTTTCAAAGAATCACTTTTGAAAGTGTGGCTAATTTCAACGAAGCCCAGTTTAAGCAATTCGCTAAATTTAGTGGTGTCCAGTGGCAAGATAATGCCGATTTTTCTGGGGTGAGGTTCGCTAATCAAGCACAGTTTACCAGAGCTAATTTTAATCAGTCACTATCTTTAGTAGAAACAACGTTTGAGCAAGCAGTCATTTTTCGAGAAGCATTATTTAATCAACCTGTAGATTTACGTGGTGCAAGTATTCTCAATCAAGCAGATTTTAGTGATGCCATATTTTCATCATCATCATTTTTAAATGTCCCTGGATTAACTTTTAATTCTAATCAAGCCAAAATTTTAGGTAATCCTGGGCAAATTGGACAAATGTTTTATATCCCTACATTACAAGGCAATCAAAATGTTTTGCGAAATTTAGGGCAAAATTTCCGACAACAACAGCAAGTTGCTGATGCAAATCAATTAGAATATACCAAACAACAATTACGCCTCAAAGAGTTAAGTAAACGTTTAATCGGCACAAATATTAATAGTGCTTCTGTAGTAAATTTAGTTAAATTGGGTTTTTCTCCTACACAAGCAAATGTCATTGACCAACGTCGGCAAATTAAAGCATTTCGCAACAGTAGTGAGTTATTGAGTTTAGCAGACATCGATTTAGAAATATACAACAAACTGAGCGATCGCCTGGTAGTTGCGGAACCTCTCTCCTGGGGAAGCTGGTTGCTGGAAGCTTGGCGTTGGTTAGCTTTGAGTGTATTGCTGTTGTTGAGTGGCTACGGTACAAACTTTTGGTTAGTGTTTGGAGTGGGGGGAGTAGCGATCGCTTATTTTGGGTTAGTTTTTTGGTTAGTAGATCGCGCCCGTCGTCTGCGTCCTGTACCAATTATTCCCACCTACTACGAAACCGTTTCTGTCCTGATTAGTTTTAGCTGTTTAGAGTTTTTTAGTTTATTAGCTATTTTTCAGAATGCGGAACAGCCTTTGCTCACACTCGGCTGTATTTTGATTATTATCGTTCCCGTACCTGTAACTTTATTGATACGCCTTTATCAACAAGGTCGTTATCACGATTTAATCAATGTTTCTTACTTCACAGAAGACGGAACCTTTAGACAACTGCGGTTACTGATTGGACGTTTACCAGTCATTCCCCGAAATCCCACCTTTCGGGAAAGATATATGCCATTATTAAGCGATCGCCATTGGAACTGGCTCAATTATTATGACTTTAGCCTCAATAATTTAGTCAGGTTGGGATTTAACGATATTCGCCTCAGAGACGAACATTTACCGGGAATTATCGCTACCCTGGCTTGGTATCAATGGAGTTTAGGCGTACTCTACATCACCCTGGTTCTGTGGACACTATCCCGCACTATCCCAGGGTTGAATCTATTAATTTATCTTAAATAATACTAACTCTGGTTTAAAACCCTTACACCAATTCTCTATGAAGTTGCGCCAAATAAATGATGTAGAGACGTTGCATGCAACGTCTCTACAGTACAGAATAGAGTGCATCTATGGCTACGCCAGGCAAGCTACATCAAGAAATGGTCTAAGTACTAGGTTTCATCCAACACAGCTAAAACAGATTTGGGTAATAATTTATCTTTAAACCAAATGATTTTTGCTGGCACATTATCTAGCTTAACTCCGGCTTTTTCCAAATTCAATCTTTCCGAAATCGCCAAAATTAAATTATCACAACCAGAACGCCGCACTTGGGAAAACTTTTTTTGTAAATATTCTGGTCGCCAATAGCCAACTATTTCTAATAAGAATTCTCTACCATCAGGATGAACTAAGCGAAAATCGGGAATCATCACACTTCCAGGAATGGGAATTAAATCTACTTCTCTTTCTAATGCCCATGCTGTTTTTAAGGCATCCCATTTATCAGCAAAGGACGCTTCTAGCATACTATCGTAGGGTTTACCTTTGGAGTAATGAGAGACTAAACCGCATTCGGAATTAAGGGTAAATCTGCCTGTTTTCCATGTATCTGTGTAGACATCACGGGTTTGTAATGTGGCTGCTAGACTCCATTTGGTGACATGAAGTAAGGCGGGGATGAGTTTGGCGATCGCTAACCCATAGCGTGTACTAGAATTAAATAAGCTGGTCGGGCCGTCAACGGTAATTGTAAAACCGTGGTCAGCATCGCCTTCAATATAAGCCATTAATTGAAATAGCTTGAGATAGCGGAATAAGAGTTTATATTCCCCTGGAACATTGCGGTGGGCATTTAAAATTAACTTACTCGCTTTATAGAATATTCCCTGTACCTGGGACAAGTTATAGCGATTTAATATATCTACTGGTGTGGGAACATCAAAGTTTGTCAAAATCTTATTTTCCGACAAATCAGCATAAAGTCCATCACGGACTTGTTCTAGTAAAATTTCCCGTTCTAATTCTTGAGTTAATTCATCAGCAATTTTGCTCAATGTCAGTTGTGTTGATTCCCTACTAGGTGCGGATTTCGCAGCCAGAGAAAACACTCTTTCTCTCAATATTGGTGGTTCTAGAGGACTTACTACTTCAAAGGTGCAGAAATTGCTTTTGATAATGTAAGCTAAACCCCGCTTAACTCGATAATCTGTAGCATCTCCTTCTAAATCCAAAAGTTGACTTTCCAAAAAGCCTTGAGTCTTACCTTGTGCTGCTTGAAAACAACTGATTAATTCATTGGTTAAATCAATAGTTTTCTGATCAATCTTCAGTCTTTTTGGTATTATTTCTTCGCCGTTTAGGCGATGGCTGAGGAGTTCCGTTGGTAGCATTTCCCTGGTTGTTGGCTGATGAATTATCGACTACATAATTAATTTCTATTTGCTCGGCGGCTTTAGCAGTTTTTCCTTTACCACTGCCATAAATAACCTGTAAATTCCCTTGTCTTTCCTCCCCGCGTCGCCGTGCAGAAGTATTTTCCTCGCTGGTATCTTCGGCTATCACTTCATATAAAATCGCTTGTTTATTTTCAATATTTCCCTTACGTAAAATCCTACCTAAACGTTGAATATATTCTCTAGTTGAACCTGTCCCAGATAAAATAATGGCGATCGCCGCAGCCGGCACATCAACACCTTCATTCAACACATGGGAAGCAACTAAAGTATTATATTCACCTTCTCGAAATTTAGTTAATATTTCGTGGCGTTCTTTGACTGGTGTTTGATGAGTGATGGCGGGAATAAGTAAATCTTGAGATATTTTATAAACGGTAGCATTATCAGCTGTGAAAATTAACACCCGTTCTGGATAATGCTTGGTGAGTAAATTGGCTAAAATTCTCAACTTGCTATCAGTCCCCAAGGCGATTTCTTTAGCTTCGCGGTGGGCTAACATGGCTCTACGTCCAGATTGCGATCGCGCACTCATCTGCACAAACATCTGCCAGCCTTGTATACTACCCAAAGAAACCTTTGATTGGCGTAAGAAATCGTTGCGAATTTGAATTAAATTATTGTATCTTTCCCGTTCCTGCTGAGATAACTTCACTTTAATCTGTACAATTTCGTGTTCAGCCAACGCCTTCCCCGCCAAATCCTCAGCACGTTTGCGATAAACTTCCTGTCCAATGAGAATATTTAAATCGGCGTGTTTACCATCGGTGCGTTCTGGTGTGGCTGATAATCCCAGACGGTAGGGAGCGATCGCATATTCGGCAATCACCTTGCTAAAATCTGTAGGTAAATGATGGCATTCATCAAACACAATCAAAGCATACTGATTGCCCAAGGCTTCGGCGTGAATGGCTGCACTATCGTAAGTTGCAACCAAAATTGGTGATTTATCCCGCGAACCACCCCCCAGTAAACCCACCTCAGCATCGGGGAACGCCGCCACCAAATGAGCATACCATTGGTGCATCAAATCTAAAGTCGGCACGACAATTAAGGTAGTGCGCGGTGTGGCCTGCATCGCCAACTGTGCCAAATAAGTCTTTCCCGCCGCCGTTGGGAGTACCACGACCCCCTGTCTTCCCGCCAGTTTCCAAGCTGCTAGAGCCTCACTCTGATGGGGATAGGGTTCCATTTCTAAACTAGGAACCAAATCGATGGGGTAAAATTGCTTGGCTTCATCGACGAAAAACACATCTTCCGCTTGTAGTGCTTCCACCACAGCACGGTATCTCATCGCCGGAATCCGAAATTTCTCTACCCTATCATCCCACGTAGCATAATCCATCCAGGCTTTGCCCCGTGGTGGTGGATGCAGAATTAGTGTACCGCGATCGTAGGTTAAGGTGGGAGTACGAGCCATTGGGAAATTGGGGAGTTTGGGAACCTCTTTCAGAATAAGGGGTGATGGGAACTGGTACTAGAATACCAATTCCGTGTTCCAAGAAGAACCCCTCCCCTGCTAGGCTACCGTCTACACACACAAGTCTGATCAACCTTGCCCAATAACCCATTAATTATAGCTGTCGCCAGTAGTGTTAGGACATCATATAGATGATACAACCTAGACACAACAAGACTTTTCACCCAGTCCCCAGTCCCCAGTTCCCAGTCCCCAGCCATAATAGCTAAAAACCTAAGTTAGTTAGAAGAGGACGACTTAGGTCTAAGTCTTTCCCGCCAGGAAGGTGTTGGTGCAGAACTTGCTGAGCCAGAACTATTATCCACGGTGGATGAAGACCGTCGAGACCTGCGGGTTGGTTCTGAAGTATCTGATTCTACAACTGGTCTGCGCCGTCTTCTGCGGGGTGATTCTTCACTACCAGTAGAAACTGATTCTTGGCTACGATATCGCCTACGTCTTCTAGGTGAATCAGTGGGAGTGGTTTCTTCTAATCGTTGGGAGCGTCTTCTGCGTCTGGTTGATGAACCAGTCTCTTGCACTGATTCTTCATTAGGTGTCAGAGGACGATTGAGAATTTGTTTGGCTTTGATGGGTTTTGCTTTAATACTGCCTTTGCGACCTTCCAGCTTTGGTCTTTCGGGAAATTTTTCTATTGGCATTCCCTCTACAGCTTTTTCCATAAATTCATGCCAAGTGTAAGCAGCACTGCCGCTACTACCATAGGTAGGACGATTATTATCGTTACCTAACCAAACCCCTGTAACTACTTGGGGAATATAGCCAATAAACCATAAATCGCGGGCTTCGTCAGATGTGCCTGTCTTCCCAGCAACGGGTCTATTAGGCAGTTGGGCAGCTGCACCGGTGCCTGCTTCGACCACGTTACGTAACATCCAGGTCATAATAGCGGCACTAGTAGGATCAAGCACTCGCTTCGAGTCAAATTTTGCTGACCAGATGACCTCACCTTTGCGGTTGAGGATACGACGGATGCCATGAGGTTCCGAGTGTAACCCTTGGGTGGCAAAACTGCCGTAAGCACTGGTTAACTCTAAGAGATTGACTTCATTGGAACCAAGGGCTAGAGAATAATGAGGATTGAGTTTTGATTTAATCCCCATGTTCTTGGCTAGTTGAATTGTTGGCTCAAATCCTACATCTAGCATGACTTTCAACGCTACCACATTCACCGAACGGGTGAGGGCATCGCGCATATTCATTGTGCCTCGGAAGGTTTCCCCGTAGTTTTTCGGTTCGTAACCATCGACTACCAAGGGAGCATCTACATAAGTATCGTAGGGGTTTTTGCCAGTGGCGATCGCAGTCGCATAGACAAAACCTTTAAATGTAGAACCTGGCTGACGTTGTGCTTGGGTAACACGGTTAAATTGGTTTTTACCAAAGTCCTGACCCCCAACCATTGCCTTAATTTCCCCATTACGGGGGTCAATGGCGACTAAAGCTGCTTGTTTGAAGTTTTGCCATCGTCCTTGATTGCGTAAAGTTTTAGCAACGGCTGCTTCTGCGGCTTGCTGCCAGGTTGGGTTTAAGCTAGTTTCCACAGTTAAACCCCCATTTGCTAACACTTGGGGGGAAACATACTTGGGCAATTCTTGCTGAATATAGCTGGTGAAGTAGGGGGATTCTACTTGTAACCGCTTGGGTAAACTAGGTTTGAGGGTAATTGCTGCTTGAGTGGCTTCTTGCCTTTGGGCTGGTGTAATAAAGCCCTCTTTTTCCATCCGTTGCAATACCAAATTTCGTCGTTGTTTGGCTGCTTCTGGGTTTTTGTCTGGTGAAAATAAGCTCGGTGCAGGGGGCATTCCCGCGATTGTTGCCGCTTCCGGGAGGGTAAGTTGGTCTACTGGTTTACTAAAGTAAACCCAGGCTGCATCTGCTACACCGTAAGCCCCTGCACCTAAATATACCAAATTTAAATAACGCTCTAAAATCTGGTCTTTGGTTAATTCTTGTTCTAGTTTTTGGGCAAGGCGTACTTCCTTGAGTTTGCGCCAAACTGTACGCTCTTGTTTAAGGAAAAGAATCCGTGATAACTGTTGAGTAATCGTACTCCCACCTTCTACCACATTTTGCGATCGCAAATTATTTACGGCTGCTCTGACAATCCCTTGGGGGTCAATACCTTTGTGCTGACTGAATCTGCTGTCTTCGGAGGCAATAAAAGCTTTTTTGAGAATCTCAGGCATCCGCTCCAGATTGACTTTTTCTCTGGTGGCTTCGCCTTGCTGTTGTAATATAGTGCCATCAACAGCTTTGATGGTAATTGTTTGCTCACGGACGACAGCTTGCAGTTCCGCTTTATCAGGTAAAGTTTTATCAATTTCCCCTAATAAGTAGTTGAAGGCAATAATGCCACCGCCTACACTTAAGCCCGCCCAAAACCATACACGGCGATAAATTGGGCGTTCACGGCTTGTAAACCTAGTAACAATCCCAGATGTTATACCACTTATCTGGTTTAATAATTTTCTTTGTCTTACCACCTGCGTTGGCGGTAAGTTCTCGTTTGTGGTTTCCTCTTGCTCGTAACGATTACTAGGTGGCAAGCGCGGTTCCCCCTTGTCAGAGTCACTCAAATTTATTTGCTGATTGCTTGAACCTGGAGGTTAAGTTTCTCCACATTAGTTCGGTGCAGAATATTCTGCACTAACTCTTAAGGGATAGATTAGAGTTTGGTGCAAGACGTTCGTGTTAGTATAATATCCTATAAACAATTAACTGAATTCATTGCTACAGAAAAATGTTTTTAAAGTAAATGTTAAACAAGCAACATTTCAACTTGTAATTACCTCAGGAAATTAATCAAGACCTAATTAATTTTGTTTTCTTATAACGTCAAACCCTGATATAATAGCCGTTCTTAAGTCTTTAAAGCTGTTTTCAATTATTTTTGAGCAACATGATCCCCAATTTTTTAGAGAAGTTGGGGATCTTTAGCTAGAAGCCATCGTCAGATAGGCATGAGTGCTATAGTATTTAAGTAATCAATGTTTGTAAAATAACAACAAATTAAATCATATTGTCTGTTGAGAACAAAAAAAATAGCCCAGAAATATTCACAAAGCACGATGCAGAGTTTAAACCAAAGATACAGGCAAGTGCGATCGCTCTTGGTAGTAATATCGGTGATTCTTTAGCAATATTAGAAGCTGCTACAGCAGAGCTAGCGGCGATTGCAGGTATTCAACTAACAGCAAAATCCAGTTGGTATATAACTAAAGCCGTGGGGCCGCCACAACCAGACTACATCAATGGTTGCATCAGCTTACAAGTACAGATGAGTCCGCTAGAATTGCTAGAAACATTACTAGCAATAGAACAGAAATTTGGGCGGGTGCGTCAAGAACGCTGGGGGCCGCGATCGCTAGACTTGGATTTGTTATTGTATGATGACTTAATTATTGATACACCAACTCTCCAAATACCCCATCCGCGAATGCAAGAGCGAGCCTTTGTTTTAGTACCTCTAGCGGAGATTGCGCCCGACTGGTTAGAACCAATTTCCGGATATGTAATTAGAGAGCTGGTAAAAAAGGTAGACTGTTCTGATGTACATTTGTTAAAGGGCAGTTAAAACCATTACCCAGAGCAGAAAACGCTGATAGAACAATCAACTCCAGTGTTTATCTGTGCTATTTAAGACAAAACAAGCTTAAATTATGCCATTAGGTAGAGAATTACCACAGCTATTAAAACAGCGCTTGTTCTATAAAGGGCGCAAGTTTGATTTTGAAGTTAATCGCTTGCGTTTACCCAACAAAGCTGAAGGAGAATGGGAGTGCATTCGTCACCCCGGCGGCGCTTTAGCTGTGCCTGTAACGCCAGAAGGTAAACTTGTACTCGTCCGCCAATATCGTTTTGCTGTGCAAGGACGGATACTCGAATTTCCCGCAGGAACTTTAGAAACGACAGAAGATCCCTTAACAACAGTCAAGCGCGAAATAGAAGAAGAGACTGGTTATAGCGCCCAAAAGTGGGATAAATTAGGCGAATTTTTCCTCGCACCCGGCTATTCCGACGAAATTATCTACGCTTTCCTGGCACGAGATTTGGAAAAGCTCGATACACCGCCAAAACAAGATGATGACGAAGATATTGAGACTGTACTGTTAACACCAGAAGAACTGGAAAGAGCCATTCTGGACGGAGAACCCATAGACGCGAAGTCAATTACTAGCTTTTTCTTAGCACGGCCGTTTTTAGTTTAACCTCATCGAACTTGCTGAGATAGATGATTGTGGGGATACGCAGATGTGTATCCCTACTAAATTTTTGGCGATAAGCAAGTTGCCAAACAAAACACAGTATGACAACTTTCCTTACAGACTCCACTGACATTAATAGGATTCAATTCTGCTCAAGACTCAATCTGAACCAACGTAGTGAACTGGGACAGTTTTTTACCCCTGCTCCAGTTGCTCGTTTTATGGCGAAACAATTCAGTAATCTATCTGGTAACATTAGTCTTCTTGATCCTGGAGCCGGAGTTGGTGTATTAACTGCTGCTTTTGTAGAGAGAATCTTGGCAAATCCTAACAACGTTAAAAGCTGCTTCATAACAGCTTATGAAGTAGAATCAGCGTTTATGTCTTCTTTAAGGAAATGTCTGACAGACTGTTGTGTGGCTTTAGAAGAAAGAGGAATTAAAGCCAATTACTACTTACATGACGAGAGCTTTATCAAATCTCTTGTGACTAATTCCACTATTAATTTTACTCATGCGATTCTGAATCCACCCTATAAAAAAATTAGTAGCCAATCAATCGAAAAAAAAATTCTTTCAAAACAGGGAATTGACACTGTTAATTTCTATAGTGCATTTATTTGGCTGACTCTATTACAGCTTACAGAAAATGGGGAGATAGTTGCAATCACGCCCAGAAGTTTCTGTAATGGCGTTTACTTTCGTCCTTTTCGTCAAGCTTTTTTGAACAACATAGCACTTAATAAAATTCATATCTTTGAAAGTCGTTCCGCCGCTTTCGCGGAAGATAACATATTACAAGAAAATATTATTTTTCATGGTATTAAATCTAAAATTAAGCGTAATTATGTCGAGATAAGTAATAATTCTGAAAAGGATTTAGATGAGTTATCAGAATTAAGATGTGTTCCTTATAGTGAAGTCGTTGAAGCTAATGATTCAGAGAGTTTTATTCATATTGTAACTAACTATCTGGAAGATGCTTTGAGAAAGCAAATGAATAAATTCTCATCTACTTTGAATGAAATTGGTTTAGCAGTTTCAACGGGGCCAGTTGTCGATTTTCGTCTCAAATCAGCTTTGAGAACTTGTTCTGATGAGCAAAGTGTTCCATTAATTTATCCAGAATCTATCAAGGCAGGGAAAGTTTTATTTCCACCTAATAATGCTCGTAAAGCGATCGCCATTGAAAAAAACCAAGACACAGAAAAATGGTTAGTTCAACCGGGTTGGTATGTCTTGACAAAGCGTTTTTCCGCTAAGGAAGAAAAGCGTCGTGTTGTTGCTGCTGTGTGTTCTCCACTAGATGCACCAGCATTAGGTATAGAAAATCACCTCAACTATTACCATGCAAAAGGTCAGGGAATGAACCCTGACTTAGCAAGAGGTTTAGCAGTATTTCTCAATTCCAGTTTATTTGATCATTACTTCCGGCAGTTTAGCGGACACACACAAGTCAATGCAACGGATTTGCGGAGAATTAAATACCCTGACAAAGATGATTTAATCCGATTGGGAAGCCAAATTGGTGATTTTCACTTTGATCAGCAGCAACTTGATCAAGTTGTACATCAAACCTTGTCAATTATGAGCGAAGCAACAAAGGCGATAGAGGCTAGTAAAAGAATTGAGGAAGCACTGGCTATCCTCAAAGCGATTTCTACTCCCAAAGAGCAACAAAACGAGCGTTCAGCACTTTGCTTACTGGCATTGGCAGACATTCGCCCTGAAACACCTTGGCATCAAGCAACAGCGCCCAGACGCAGAATTACAGAAATGATGAATTGGTTTCGTGATTACTACGGCAAACAATACGCACCGAATACCCGCGAAACAGTTCGACGACAAACAATGCACCAGTTTGTGCAGATGGGGATAGTTGTTGAGAATCCAGATCAACCAGAACGCCCAATTAACAGCCCAAAATGGTGTTATCAAATCCATCAACAAGCACTCTCACTTCTTCAATCCTATGGTTCTGAGCAGTGGGAAGAGGCTCGTCGCAACTATACTGTGTCAGTTACAAATTTATTACAGGATAGGAATCGCAACATACCGATAATTCCTGTAAGTTTGCCTGACGGTCAAGCGATTCAGCTATCATCAGGGGGACAAAACTTATTAATAAAAGACATTTTGGAAAATTTCTGTCCCAGATTTACGCCTGGTGGTTTAGTTCTCTATGTAGGCGATGCTGGGGATAAGTTCATCATTAATGAAACTCAGAAATTCCGAGAAATGGGGATTGAATTAGATCCTCACGGAAAAATGCCAGACATTGTACTGTACTATGAACGGCAAGACTGGCTAGTATTGATAGAAGCCGTTACCAGTCATGGACCGATCAACTTAAAACGTCATAATGAGTTGAAGCAACTGTTTCAGTCATGTCATAAAGGATTAGTTTTTGTGACTGCTTTTCCAAGTCGTAAGGAAATGACTAGGTATCTGGCTGAAATTTCTTGGGAAACAGAAGTGTGGGTAGCAGATCAACCCGAACATTTAATTCATTTTAACGGGGAAAGATTCCTTGGCCCCTATCATAACTCAGACAATAGTTCTTCAAAATCTGGGTTGTGAGAGTGCGATGGGCTACGCCTGCATATCTTTAGCCTCATACAATCAAATTTTAGAAATGATAGATAAAGCCTGATATCTTGAGTAGTTAGCGCTATCATTGCAGGTGCGGCACGACCAGGTAAATCATTAATGGTGGGGTGAAATGCTTAATAGAAAAGAACACATTTCCCAAATCATAGTTACGGCTGCACAAATGCGGGACATTGAAGCGCGCATATTTGCAGCAGGAATGCCTGTACCTGCTTTAATGGAAAAAGTCGCAGGACTAATTAGCAGACGTATTCAAGCTATTTTTGCACGGATCTCATTTCCCCGTGTAGGAATCCTCGTGGGGCCGGGACATAATGGTGGTGATGGGTTGGTTGTGGCGCGGGAGTTATACTTTAGCGGTTATCAAGTATGGGTTTATTCACCTTTCCATAAGTTGAAGGAATTAACATCACAGCATTTACAATACGCTCAGAGTATAGGTATACCTTTCTATCAAGAAATTGAGCAATTACCAGAGTGTGATTTCTTAGTTGATGGGTTGTTTGGCTTTGGTTTAGAAAGAGAAATTACTGATAATATCGCTTCGGCAATTAATCAGTTGAATGAATGGAATAAGCCAATTATTAGTATTGATTTACCTTCGGGTTTGCATACTGATACAGGTGAGGTTTTAGGGACTGCAATTCGCGCCAATTATACCTCGTGTTTGGGTTTATGGAAACAAGGTTTGTTGCAGGATCAGGCTTTAGATTATATTGGCAAAGCTGAGTTAATTGATTTTGATATTCCCTGGGCTGATGTGCAAGCTGTATTGGGAGATGTACCCAAGATTAAACGCATTACAACAGCAACAGCCTTATCTACTTTGCCTTTACCTCGGCCACCAGTAACGCATAAGTATAAGGAAGGGCATTTACTGTTAATTTGTGGTTCTCGCCGTTATGCAGGTGGAGCAATTTTGACGGCTTTGGGTGCTAGGGGTAGCGGTGTCGGGATGTTATCAATTGCTGTACCCGAATCTCTCAAGCAGCTTTTGGTATCACATTTGCCAGAAGCTTTAGTGATTGGTTGTCCAGAGACGGAAACTGGAGCCATCGCTCAACTACAATTACCAGAGAATACTAACTTAAGTTCCTTTAGTGCGATCGCCTGTGGCCCTGGTTTAACCAAAGATGCTACATCTATTGTGGAAGAAGTATTAGCAAGCGATCGCCCTTTAGTTCTCGATGCTGATGGTTTAAATATTTTGGCACAGTTGGGAACAATCCCCACATTACAACAGCGCCAAGCTGCAACAGTACTCACACCCCATACAGGCGAATTTCAACGATTGTTTCCCCATATCTCTGATGCCAAAGGCGATAGAGTCAAAGCCGTGCAGGAAGCAGCCTCTCAAAGCGGTGCAGTGGTATTGTTAAAAGGAGCGAGAACTGCGATCGCCAATCCTCAAGGTTCAGTATGGATTAACCCCGAAAGTACGCCAGCTTTAGCTCGTGGTGGTAGTGGCGATGTGTTAACGGGGTTATTGGGTGGATTGTTGGCACAAGCGGTAAATAAAGAAATACCTGTAGAAGATATCGTGGCTACTGCTGCATGGTGGCACGGACAAGCAGGTATTTTAGCCGCCAGTGAGCGCACAGAGTTGGGTGTGGACGCATTTACATTGTCACAATATTTGCTGAAGGTGATTAGTTATAACCGTAGCCAGATATATTAGGACATCAAGCTAAGACAAAAGCCTGACAACACAAAACTTTCAAGTCTGTCAATCGTCAACAGCCCTACTTAAATTTGTATGGCTGAAGGGGTGACAAAGAGGCTGAAGCTCAGGAAATAGAAGAGTGTGACTGTTT